>JAFDWI010000245.1 GCA_018268545.1 Actinomycetota bacterium | reverse complement strand
CTGGGACGAAGCCGTCTACTGCACGAGCGGCACGATGAGCTACGTCATCGACGACACAGAGATCGACCTTGCCCGTGGTGACGCGGTGTGTGCGCCGGGGTCAGGTCCACAAGTTCGAGAACCACACCGCCGACGACGCCTGGATGCTCGTCGTGTCGACCCCGGGCCTGTTCGAAGAAGATTACTTCCTCGAGGTCGCCGAGGTCCTCGGCGCAACGGGCGACGGCCCACCCGATTTGGCACGTCTTCTCGCGGTGCAGGCCCGGCACGGCGTCATCGTCGTCCCCGAAGGGCCCCTCGATGTCGATGCATCCGGCACCCGCGACCGCTGACCCCTCGGATCGCCTCATCTAGGGTGGTCGACGATTCGCCGCCCACATCGCAAACGAGGAGATCGCATGCGCCCGCCCAAGGACTTCTTCCGCCCGCTCGCCATCGGGGCACCCGAGCCCTTGCGGGAGATCCCCTTCCCGCCGTCACGCATGATCCACTTCTTCGACCCCTCCAACCCGAAGATGGCGGCGAAGGTTCCCGACATCGCCGCCAAGGTCGACATCATCCTCGGCAACCTCGAGGACGCGATCGTGGTGGAGAACAAAGAAGCCGCCCGTGAGGGCCTCATCAGAATCGCGAATGAGGTCGATTTCGGCACGACCCAGCTTTGGACCCGGGTCAACGCGCTCGACTCCCCGTGGCACCTCGACGACATGACGCGGCTGGTCACCGAGATCGGCAACAAGCTCGACGTGATCATGATCCCCAAGGTCGAAGGCCCCGAGGACATCCACTACGTCGACCGTCTGCTCGCCCAGCTCGAAGCCAAAGGCAACGTCACCCGGCCGATCCTGATCCACGCATTGCTGGAGACGGCTCGTGGCGTGAACGCGATCGAAGAGATCTGCGCAGCCAGCCCCCGCATGCAGGGTCTGTCGCTCGGCCCGGCCGACCTGGCTGCCTCCCGGCGCATGAAGACCACGCGCGTCGGTGGCGGCCACCCCGGCTACCTCGTGCGCGAAGACCCCGTCGGGGGCGAGATCGAATCGGACCGCGCCGTGCACCAACAGGACCTGTGGCACTACACGATGGCCCGCATGGTCGATGCGTGCGCCGCGAACGGGATCCTGCCGTTCTGGGGACCTTTCGGCGACATCAAGGACACGGTCGCGTGCGAGGACCAGTTCCGCAACGCCTTCCTGCTGGGTTGCGTCGGCGCCTGGACCCTGCACCCGGTCCAGATCGACATCGCCCGCCGGGTGTTCTCACCGCCGCCCGAAGACGTCGCCCACGCCCAGGAGGTCATCGCCGCCATGGGCGACGGTCACGGCGCCGTGATGATCAACGGCAAGATGGAGGACGACGCATCGGTCCTGCAGTGCAAGGTCATGCTGGACCTCGCCCACCAACTCGCCGAACGCGACCCGGACCTCGCCGCAACCTACGGATTCACCACCGGAGCATGACGATGCCGAACCACACCGACGGGCCACGCCCTCGCCGAAGCGTCCTCTACATGCCCGGTGCGAACGAGCGCGCCCTGGAAAAGGCGAAGACCATCGCCGCCGACGCGCTGATCCTCGACCTGGAAGACGCCGTTGCACCCGACGCCAAACCCGCGGCCCGCGACAACGTCTGCGCGGCCGCGCGCAGCGGCGAATACGGGCATCGCGAAATTGCGATCCGGGTCAACTCGATCGGCACGCAGTGGCACGACGACGACCTCGCCGCAGCCGCAGCCGCCGGGCCCGACGCGATCCTCGTCCCCAAGGTCGACTCGGCCGGCGAGGTCCACCGGCTCGAAGCCGCGATCGTCGCGGCCGGAGCACCTGAGCACACCAAGCTCTGGGCGATGCTCGAAACCCCGAACGCGCTGCTCGACGCCCGCGCCATCGCCGCCGCATCGGAACGACTCACCGTGCTGGTCCTGGGGACCAACGACATCGCCAAGGAACTCCATGCCTCGCAGAATCCCGGGCGCGCCGAGCTGATCCCGGCGATCACCGGTTGTCTGATCGGCGCACGCGCAGCGGGCAAGGTGATCATCGACGGCGTGTTCAACGACATCAAGGACCCCGACGGCTTCGAGGCCGAATGTGTCCAGGGCCGCGACCTCGGCTTCGACGGCAAGACGCTGATCCACCCCTCGCAGGTCGATCCGTGCAATGTGGTGTGGGCACCGTCGCCCGCCGCCGTCGACGACGCCCGAGCGTTGATCGCCACGTTCGACGAGGCCATCGCCCAGGGCAAGGGCGTCGTCACCTTCAACGGTCGGATGATCGAGAACCTCCACGTCGACAACGCCCGTCGGCTCATCGCAATGGCCGACGCGATCGCCGCACAAGGCTGACACTCGGGTCTCGGTCGACGGTCGGTCCCCGACTGTCGCCAAGACCCCGTTGTGATCCAGTCCCGAACTGTCGTTCAGACCCCGGCCGGCGCATCGGCATCGAGCGCGCAGTCGATCAACGTCACCCAACCGTGCGCGTCGGTCCCCAACTCGGCCAGCCGGGCGTGTGCCGCCTCGACCGCGCGAGGATCCGCCGGATCCGCCCCCATGGCCACGCGCGCTCGTGCGGTCGCGTAGGCGACGAGCGCCCGGGTGAGCAGATCCCCGGTCGGCGCGACGGCTGATCGAGCAGCCTCGAACCCGTCACGAACGACCGTGCCGTCGCCGCTTCGGACACCGGCAAGACCCGCCGCAACCCCGGCGAATGCCCGATCCAGATACGACGCTCGTTCATCGGCCGCCACCGACGCCGCCGCCATCGCTGCTTGCGTGGCGTGGCCTTGCACGGCCCGGACCAACGCGACCGCCGCCTGGAACGGCGCACTCGACGAGTCGGTGTCACCGTGGCCTTCGACGGTGTCGACGACGACAGCGGCCGCCGCGACGTTGCCCGTCTGGAGCAACGCTCCCGCGACGATGGTGAAGGGTTCCGAGCCGGCCCCGAACCCCAGCGTCGAGCGGACCCACGACTCGATGCTCGAAACGTCGTCGTCGGCTGGTTCACCACCACGTGCCAGTCCGCGAAGTCCCGCCGCGACCGCCGGCGCGCCGAGCTCCTCCGCGAGCGAGGCCATCGCGGCCAACGCATCCTCGGGATTGCCGAGGTGCACCTCGACCGACGCGCTCGCCATGGTGAGCACCATCCGGTCCTCGGCGGACGCGGACCGGGCGACGACCACGGTGTCATGATCGATCGACCGGCGCAGGTCGTCCAAGGCGATCCGGGCCGGCTCGGGCTCACCGCGCATCGCCAACGCACGGGCCAGGGGCCACAGGATCCGCGCCTGACCGAATCGATCCTGGACCGCACGAAACCGTTCGAGGCCATCGGTGGCCATGTCGACCGCTTCGACGGTCCGGCCCGTCCAGAGCCGGATCGTCGCGCCCAGCAGCAGCATCATCGCCACCGCCCAGCGTTCACCGCCGACCTCGGCTTCGGCGAGAACCTTCGACTGGAGCGCTTCGGCGCCGGCCAGGTCGCCTTCGGCGAGACGCACGAAACCCTGCAGGCCGAGCGCCCATGCCGCCCCGTTCGGCATGCCGACCTCTTCGAAGATCGCCAGGGAGGCCGCGAGTCGCTCGCCCGCCTCGGCGATCCGGCCGCGAGAAAACGAGATCCACGCGAGATTCTGCAACGCCCACGCTTCTCCCGATCGACGTCCGATCGTGCGGAAGGCGTCGAGG
>JAFDWI010000244.1 GCA_018268545.1 Actinomycetota bacterium | reverse complement strand
GGGCTCGTCGTGGCGTTCCTGCCCTCGGGTTATCTCGTGGATTCGCCGGGGCAGGCGATCGACACCCGCGGTCTCGTGACCGTCCCCAAGTCGGTGACGACCTATTCGCACCCGGGAGGATTCCGGTTCGTCACGGTGTCCGAGACCGACCGGCCGGTCTTCGCGCAGGCGCTCGCCGGATGGCTGGACCCCGATTCCGACGTGTTCCGGCGGACCGACGTGGTCGGTGACGTCCCGAGCGCGGCGGAGACCCGCTACCAGCTCGTGCTGATGAACAACGCGAAGTTGTCGGCGATCTATCACGCGATGGCCGTGCTGGGACTCTCGGCCAAGATGACCGGTGGGGGTGTGTTCGTCGACCAGATCGTCGCCGGATCGCCGGCCGATCACCGTCTGGCGATCGGCGACACCATCACCGCGATCGACAATTCGCAGATCGTGACGGTCGACGACATCGCCCGGTTCATGGCCGACGCGAAACCGGGCCAGAAGGTGCGGATCACCGTCGATCGGCTCGGTGTCTCTTTGAACGAGAAGGTCGACGTCACCCTGGGTTCGACGACCCGGGACGGCAAGAAGATCCCGTTCCTGGGGATCTACATGGAGACGCGGCCCAACTACACGTTCCCCTTCGACGTCGGTTTCGACACCGGCGACATCGGAGGGCCCTCGGCCGGGCTCGCGTTGACGTTGTCGCTGATCCAGAAGTTGTCGCCGAAGAGCCTCACCGGCGGCCGTGAGATCGCGGTGACCGGCACGATGCTTCCCGGTGGGGAGGTCGGCCCGATCGGCGGCATCCGCCAGAAGGTCGCGGCCGTCGAGGCATCGGGGACGAAGATCTTCCTGGTCCCGGTCGACAACGCGGCCGATGCCCGCAAGGCGGCCGGGAAGAACCTGCGGATCATCCCGGTGAAGAGCCTCGACGACGCGCTCGCGAAGCTGCGCGAACTCGATGGCTCGTCCGCCCATTGAACCGGGTGATTCACCGCGCCGGGCATCCCCGATCCATCACGATCGCGGCCGTAGCATCGATGTTGCCATGCCCGCGCCCACCGAACCCTCGTCGCCGTCGACCGTGGATGTCGAGGCGATCGCCTCACGCCGATTTTCCACGTCGTTTCGGGGCTGGAACCCCGATGAGGTGCGTGTGCACCTCGTCGAGGTCGCCGAGATCGTCCGATCACTGACCCACCGCCAGGGCGAGCTGGAGCGGTTGCTCGTCGAGGCCGAGGCCGCTGCGCGTCGAGCCGATCTGACCCGACTGGATGCGGACGAGGTCGCCCGTGTGTTGGGTGAAGAAACCGCGAGTGTGCTGCGTGCCGCCCGGGACGCCGCCGACGAGATCGTCGCGAAAGCGGGGGCGCAGGCCGAGATACTCGCCCGTCAGGCGGCCGACGACGCGACCGCCACGCGGGAGCAGGCGGCACAGGAGGCCCTGGTGATCCGACAGGATGCCGAGGAAACCGCTGCGGCGACCCGCGTCGCCGGTGAGGCGCACCTCGCGGACCTCCGCGCCGCGTCCGAAGCCGAACTCGTGCAGGAGCGCGAGCAGATGATCGAACAGCTCGAGGCCGACGCGGCCTCCGTTCGTGCCGAGGCGGACGCCTTGCTCGTCGAGGCGCGGGCCGAGGCCGAAGGCATTCGTGAGGCGACGACCGCCGAGGTCGCGGGGATCCGCGCCGATGCCGATGCCTATGCCGAAGCGCGGCGGGCCGAGATCGATGCCGAGGTCGCCGAGCGGCGCGCGGCGATCGACGAGGAGGTCCGAACCCGGGCGGAACGATCCGCGCAACAGGTCGCCGAGGCGGAACGGATGCAGGAGCGGATCCTGGCGGATCTGTCGCGCAAGCGGCGGGCGGCGCGCCAACATCTCGAACAGCTTCATGCCGGGCGCGACCGGTTGTTGAGCGCCTATGAGGTGATCCGAGCGCTGACGGATCAGGCGACCGGCGAGCTTTCCGTCGTTCTCTCCGACGCCAAACGTGCGGCGGACGACGCGGCCCGTCGCGTCGCTTCCGAAGATCTCCCGTCGCCCGAGGAGATGCTCGCGGAGCTGCAACTGGCTCGTCTCGCGGACCTTCCGGTCCTGGCATCCGATCCGGACGATGCGGCGATCGAGGCCGATGCGAGGCCAGCGGGCGACGCCGAAACCGATCTCGCCGCCGAGGAGGTCGAGACCGTGGCCGTGGCCGAAGCCGATCTCGAGAGCGAAGCCGAGATCGAGGCCGCACCCGAGGCCCCAGCCGAATCGGTGACTGCTGCCGAGTCCGCGGGGGACGCCGTAGCGGAGACCGAAGCTGAGACCGCGGCGAGTGCCGAACCCGGGACCGCTGCCGAGATCGGTGCGGCGACCGGGGGGTCGCACCCGCCCGAGTCGGAGCACGTGACGGTCCGGCGGCAGAGCCGACGGAGCAAGCATCGGCGCGATCCACTCGGCGGGGAATCGTTGCCCGACGTACCGATGGTGCCCGTCGACGCGTCGGCCGAATTCGAGAGCGTCCGTGTGGTTGCCGGGCAGGTCGAGACGGCGACCGAACCCGTTGCCGTACCCGTGAGCGACGACGCGGTCACGGGGATCTTCGCCCGTCTCCGGGCCGAACAGGCTCCCGACGAGGTCGTCGAGGAGGCCCCGTCGTCACCTCGTCCGAGTTCGACCGAAGCCGTCCGTCACCCCACGGCGATTCCGAAGCCACCGAAGGCCCCGAAACCGCCGGAGGCTCCGAAGCCGCCTGCCCCCGAGGTGTACACGCCGCCCGCCCCGGCGCCGGTCGCACCGCCGGTCGAGCAGGATGCCACCTCGGACCAGATGTTGTCGATGTTCGAACGTCGTGACGCCGCCGTCGACGAAGCGGCCCGCCGACTCGCGAAGCACGTGAAGCGCCGGCTCTCCGACGAACAGAGCAGCTTGCTCGACGAATTGCGACGGCTCGGCACCGTGCCGGCGGCCGAAGAGGTGCTGGGCGACCCTGAGGCGGCGACCGCCGCATGGGCCGCGGCGGTTCGCGACGACCTCGCGGGAGCGGCGAGGGCCGGGGGAGCGATGGCGTGCGATGTCGTGGGTTCCGGCTCGGTGCCCAGCGAGATCGACGTCGCCGTCGCGGTGGCCGAGCTGCTCGAGGCGATCGTCGAGCCGCTCCGGGCGCGCTTGACCCGGGCGCTGCGAGAGGGAACCGACGGCGCCGACGAAGACTCCGCGGGCGCCGACGATGCCGACCTCGCCGATCGGATCCGGGCCTGTTATCGGGAGTGGCGTGGCGCACGGCTCGCCGCAGCGGTTTCCGACGCGTGTGCACGCGCGTTCGGGCTCGGTGTTCGCGCAGCGCTCCCCGCGGACATTCCGCTGCGGTGGCACTGTGGGCCGGGCGAGGCTCCTTGCTCGGATTGCGACGACAACCAGCTCGCCGGCGCGGTCGCCGCGGGAGAGGCATTCCCGACCGGTCAACTCGTGCCGCCTGCGCATCCGGGATGCCGTTGCATGGCGTTACCGGATCGGTCGGCGTGACCCGAACGGCACGGCGTATCCGACAATCGCGACACACAGAGGATGCGCCGATGGGC
>JAFDWI010000243.1 GCA_018268545.1 Actinomycetota bacterium | reverse complement strand
GTTTCGTGGTGCTCCCCGACGGCGAACGTTTCGTGCCGCTCGAGAAGGTCATCTCGGCGCATCTCGACCTGCTCTTCGACGGCATGGAGGTCGTCGAGCACGTCCCGTTCCGGGTGACCCGGAACGCGGACCTCGCCTTGGAAGAAGAAGAGGCCGACGATCTGTTGGTCGCGATCGAGATGGAACTCCGGCGTCGTCGTTTCGGTCGGGCGGTCCGCCTCGAGATCGACGCGGCGGCGTCGGCGGAGATCCGGGACCTCCTCATCCGCGAACTCGACCTGACCGACGACGACGTGTACGACTCGTTCGCGCCACTAGACCTCGGTGGGTTGTGGGCGTTGAACGACCTGGATCGCCCCGACCTCAAGGACGCGCCGTGGGTCCCGGTCACCCCCGGGCCCCTCACCCCGGCCGACGACGAACACTCGGACTTCTTCGCCACGATCCGCGCCGGTGACCTGCTCGTCCACCACCCCTACGAGTCGTTCGTCAACTCCGTCGAGGAGTTCATCCGCCAGGCATCGCGTGACCCCCAGGTGCTGGCAATCAAGATCACCCTGTACCGGACCTCCGGACGAAGTGCCATCGTCCAGTCGCTGATCCGGGCCGCCGAACGTGGCAAACAGGTCGCGGCGCTGGTCGAACTCAAGGCGCGGTTCGACGAAGCGGCGAACATCGAATGGGCCCGGGCGCTCGAAGAAGCCGGCGTGCACGTTACCTACGGGCTCGTCGGCCTCAAGACCCACTGCAAGACGACGATGGTGGTGCGCGACGAAGGCGGGGTGCTGCGGCGCTACCTGCACATCGGCACCGGCAACTACAACGACACCACGGCAAAGACCTACGAAGACGTCGGGCTGTTCACCTGCGACGAATCATTGGGCCGCGACGTCACCCAGTTGTTCAACTTCCTCACCGGATACTCCCGAAAAGTCGACTACGACCAACTTCTCGTCGCCCCCCACACGCTTCGCCAGGGTCTGTACGACCTGATCGACAACGAGATCGCTGCGGTCGCCGCGGGCAGACCGGGCAACGTGGTGATGAAGATGAACAGCCTCGTCGACGCGGCCATGATCGACCACCTCTACGAGGCATCCTGTGCGGGGGTACAGATCGATCTGATCGTGCGGGGGATCTGTTGCCTGCGACCGGGGTTGCCCGGGCTGTCGGACAACATCCGAGTCCGATCGTTGATCGGCCGGTATCTGGAGCACTCCCGAATCTTCCAGTTCGCGAACGGCGCCGGACCGTCCACCCCGGCGGTGTTCATCTCGTCAGCGGACCTGATGCCTCGGAACCTGGATCGACGCGTCGAGATCATCGCGCCGGTCCGGGACCCGATGAGCATCGAGCGATTGGTCCGGATCCTTCACACCGACCTGGCCGACGAGCAGCTCGCGTGGGAACTCGACGCCGAGGGCACCTGGACACGGATCGCGGATCGGATCGGCGGCTCGGCGAAACCCTCCGACGACGGACCCGCTCACAGCAACGCGCATCTCATCTTCCAGCAGATCGCCCTGGGTCGGACCCGTCGACACGAACTCGACGAGGGTGCAGTCGTCAACGTCGACATCGCGCCGTGAGCCGGTCCGAACCGATCGTACGGGCGGCCGGCGGGATCATCTGGCGTGAGCGTGGTGCCCTCGAAGTGGTGGTCATCCATCGGCCGCGCTATGACGACTGGTCGTTTCCGAAGGGAAAATGTGAGCCCGGCGAGTCCGACGAGGACTGCGCGCGGCGAGAGATCGCCGAGGAGACCGGCCTTTCGTGCACGCTCGGCGCGGAGCTGTCGCCGGTGCGCTACCGCGATCGCATGCTGCGGCTCAAGCAGGTCCGTTACTGGGCGATGACGCCGACGGGAACGCTCCCCACCTGGGACGACGAGGTCGACGTGCTGTGCTGGCTGCGGATCGGCCGGGCCGCGCGCCTGCTCAGCTACGAACGAGACGCCGGGGTGCTCGACTCGTTCTGTCTGCTCGCCGGCACCTGATCGCCCACGCCGCCGGAGGCGGTTCGCGATCCTTCACGACGAGTTCACCGCGAGTTCACCTCGCGCGGGTTTGGCGTTCACTTGGCCTTTCTACCGTGGCGTGTGTCCGGACCGGTCGGAATCGCCGTCGGTCACGATGCCCGAGGAGGGCACGACAACCCCATGCAAAACATTCCCCGAAAGTCCCGCTCGCAACTCCGTCGTTTCGGTGTGGGCATCGTTCTGGCCGGCCTTGTCGTCACCGCCGGTGCGTGTGGAAGCTCAGGCTCGACGAAAACGTCGGATTCGAAGAACGCGGCATCGACAACCGCAGCGTCCGGCAGCTCGAATGCATTTGACCCCGCGAAGTTCAAGGACATCACGGCAACCCTGAAAGGTTCCGGGTCGACGTTCCAACAGAACTACAACTTGGGAGCGATCAACGTGCTCGAAAAGGCACTGCCGAATCTCAAGATTTCCTACGGCGGAGGCGGGTCCGGCCAGGGCAAGTCCGACCTTGCCGACGGTGTCGTCGACTTCGCCGGATCGGACTCGCTGATCAAGCCCGAGAACCTCTCGAAATACAAGAGCACGGTGTTGTACTTCCCGACCGTCGTGGCGCCGATCACGGTGTCCTATGACCTGGACGGGGTCACCGGTTTGAAGCTCGATGGGCCGGCGCTCGCCAAGATCTTCAGCGGCAAGGTGACTACTTGGAATGACGCGTCGATCAAGGCATTGAACCCATCCGCGAAGCTTCCTGCCGATCCGATCACCGTGTGCCACCGAGCGGACGCATCGGGAACGACCACGAACTTCTCGAAGTTCCTGGTTGCCGCAGGCGGCACTGACTGGACACTCGGATCGAGCGACACCATCGATTGGCCAACCGGCACCCAGGGCGCGCAGGGCAACGGTGGAGTCGCCGCATGCATCGCCAAGAAGTCCGGAGCGATCGGGTACGTCGACTTCGCGGATGCCAAAGCCCAGAAGCTCACCTTCGCCTCGATCAAGAACGCGTCGGGCTCGTTCGTCGAGGCATCGTTGAAGGGTGCGTCGGCAGCAGCTGCGGCGGCGGCGGTGAAAGACGATCTCACCTACGACCCGATCAACGCGACCGGGGCAGACGTCTACCCGATTACGTCGCCGACATGGGTGCTGGTGTCCTCGACCCAGAAGGACGCGAACGTCGCGAAGGGCCTCGGGGCATTCCTGACCTTCTTGTTGACCGACGGTCAGGACTCGTCGTTCACTGACAGCCTCGACTACGCCCCGATCCCCAAGGCGCTCGCCACCAAGGCGCTCGCCCAGGTCGACAAGATCAAGGCATCTTGACGACCGTTCGCACACCGTCGCCGAGCGTCCTCCCCGCGCATCGGACCGACGGCCGCAACAGGGCCCGGTCGGGGCGTCGCCTCGACCGGGCCTTCTCCGGCCTCACCCTCACAGCCGGGCTGACGATCCTCGCGACCTTGGTTGGCGTGGTCCTCGCGACGGCCACATTCGCATGGCCCGCTTTTCGGGCGGGTGGCATCGGATTCTTCACCGGGACGACCTGGTCGTCGCAGACGAACACGTTCGGTGCGTTGCCGATGATCTACGGAACCGTCGTGACCGCCGTCATCGCGATCATCCTCGCGGTGCCGGCGAGCCTCGGCGTTGCGTTGTTCCTGACCGAAGTGTGTCCGCGACGTTTGCGCGGGCCGATCGTGGCATTGATCGACCTGTTGGCAGCGATCCCGTCTGTGGTGTTCGGGCTTGTGGGCGTGCTCGCATTCCACAACGTGTTCCAAACCGTTTTCCGGGCAATCACCGGGCCGAAGGCGAACGGATCGAGTCTGCTCACCGCCGGAATCATCCTTGCATTCATGATCATCCCCATCATCACGTCGATCCCACGTGAAGGCATTGCGACGGTCCCCGGACATCACCGCGAGGCGTCCTACGCGCTGGGTGCGACTCGCTGGGAGGTCCTCCGTACCGCAATCCTGCCCGCCGGGTCCGGTGGTATCACCGGCGCGGTGATGCTCGGGCTCGGCCGGGCGCTCGGTGAAACCATCGCGGTCGCACTGGTCGTGGGGAGCGCGATCCAGATCACGCCGGACATCACACAACCCGGGACGACGATGGCCGAGATCATCGCGAACCGCTTCAACGGCGAAGGGATGGGTATCGAACGCAACGCCCTCATGGGCCTGGGTGTCGTCCTGTTCATGATCACCATCGCGGTGAACGTTGCGGCCCGAGTGGTCGTGAACCGTGCACAACGACGAAATGCGGGCACCTGATGACCGACACCGCGCTTCTGCCGAAACCGTCCACACAACCGGGTTTCGGGCCGGTTCTCGAACCATCCCAGCGCACCGATGTCCGCGCGAAGACGGTTTCCGCGGGCCGGCGTCGCACCGACAAGGTCGCCACGATCGCGTTGTGGTGCGCGGTTCTGGCGGCGGTCGTCCCCCTGGGTGCCGTCATCACGGTGCTCGTGGCCAAGGGATTCGGCGTCGTCAATTGGCATTTCCTGACGAGCGACATCCCGAGTGTGACCGGACAGACCACGGCGGCGTGTCGGGACATCACCCCCGCATTCCGTGCCAAGTACGGGATCAACTGCAGCCCGCCCGCCCCGGGCATGGGTCCCGCAATCGTCGGGACGTTGATCTCGACCGGACTTGCCGCAGCATTGGCGATCCCGATCGGGATCCTCGGTGCGGTCTACTGCAACGAAATCGGTGTGCGCACTCGACTCGCATCGGCGATTCGATTCTTTGCCGACGTGATGATCGGCGTGCCGTCGATCGTGATGGGCATGTTCATCTACACCGCGTGGGTCGTACGCTTTGGAACGAATGGGCGCTCCGCGTTCGCGGCCGCGCTGGCACTGGCGTGTCTGATGTTGCCCATCGTGTTGCGCAGCGCCGAAGAAATGCTCCGACTCGTTCCCGACGAGTTGCGCCATGCCAACCTGGCGCTCGGAGGCAGACCGTCCCAAGGCGTGATTCGGGTCGTGCTCCCCGCAGCGCTTCCCGGATTGATCTCCGGGTCTCTGCTCGCGGTGGCGCGCGCTGCGGGTGAAACCGCTCCTGTGCTGTTCACGATCGGGGTGACGTTGTCGCTGAATACGAGCCCGTTCGGCGAGAACACCACGCTCGCGCAGCAGATTTTCAGCGGGGCAAAGTCCGGCCTGCCGCTTGCCAACCAGTTGGCATGGGGGGCCGCGTTCACACTGGTCGCCATTGTCTTCGGGCTCAGTGCACTCGCACGATTTGTTGCATCCCGCTCGTCGAAAGTCCAGAAAGGTTGATCGAATGGACCCCAGTCGTGTGTCGAATTCAGGCACCACGTTGCAAGCACCTCGCTCGCGAGCCGGATCGAGACAGAGCCGATCGTGACGCACCTTCCCGATACTGCACCCCAGCAGGTGATGACGTTGAACGGCCTCTCGGTGTTCTACGGCGAGAACCTTGCCGTGCGCGACGTGTCCTTCGGCGTCGCCGCGAATCGCATCACCGCGATCATCGGCCCGTCCGGGTGCGGCAAGTCCACGGTGCTTCGTAGTCTCAATCGGATGAACGACCTGATCGACGGTTGTCGAGTCATCGGCGATGTCGCGTACCGCGGTATCGACATCTATGCCCCCGACGTCGAAGCCGTCGAGGTTCGGCGACGAATCGGCATGGTTTTCCAACGTCCAACCCCGTTCCCGAAGTCGATCTACCAGAACGTCGTCTACGGCCTGAAGCTCGCAGGAATCCATGACGCGCGCGACGACCGTGTCGAACACGCGCTACGGCAAGCTGCGCTCTGGGACGAAGTTTCGGGCCGGTTGGATTCTTCGGCGCTCGGGCTGTCGGGAGGGCAACAGCAGCGGTTGTGTATCGCCCGAGCGTTGGCGGTCGAACCCGACGTACTCTTGATGGACGAGCCCTGCTCCGCGCTCGATCCGATCGCCACGGCACGGATCGAGGACCTCATGGCCGAGCTCTCGGAGCGTCTCACGATCGTGATCGTCACCCACAACCTCGCGCAAGCCGCGCGGGCAAGCCACGACACCGCATTCTTGACGACCGAGGTCGACGACCATGGGAATCGAACCGGGGTGCTCGTCGAGGTCGCACCGACCGATCGGCTGTTCGCGCATCCGATCGACGAACGGACCGAGCAGTACATCACCGGGAGATTCGGGTGAGCGATCCACACATTCGCAGGAACTTCGACGACGACCTGCGTGCCGTCCATGTAGCGGTCGTCGAACTGGGCAACGGGGTCGCCGATGCGATCGAGGTGGCGACGCGTGCGTTGCTCGACCGCGATCTCGACGCGGCCCGTCGCCTCGTCGACGGTGACGACCACTTCGACGCCGCGACGCTCGACATCGAGACACGCTGCTATGAACTGTTGGGTCTGCAGGGTCCGATGGCGGGTGATCTCCGTGCCGTCATCACCGCGCTCGCCTTGGCATGGGAGCTCGAACGGTGCGGGGATCTCGCACCGAACATCGCGAAGGTTGCACGCCGCCTCTTCGACGCCGAGGAACCACCGAAGTTGCGCGGCATGATCGGGCGGATGGGTCAGCTCGCGGCGGCGCAACTGCGGTTCGCGGTCGAGGCGTACGATCGAACCGACGAGGCACGCGCCGCGGCGCTCGATGACCTCGACGACGAGATCGACACGTTGCACCGTGATTTTCTCGAGGCGATCTTCGATTGGCAGACGACGACGGGCCCGGACATGCGGGTCGGCGTCCAGCTCGCGCTGCTCGGCAGGTTCTACGAGCGGATCGGCGATCACGCCGTGAAGGTCGGCGAGCGGGTGATGTTCCAGGTGACCGGCTGGACGCCCGAGATGATCGGTGCATCACGTGTGCGGGCGGTCGACCAACCGGTGTCCGCGCTTCGATCTGACGCCGTGCCGCCCACGGTCGACCGCGGCGTGGTCGTGTCGGGCGCGGCAGAGCAGCGTCGCACCGACGCACTGCGCCGCGACTTCGTTGCGAACATCGGCCATGAGCTCCGGACGCCGGTCGGTGCGCTCGTCGTGCTCGCCGAAACTTTGCAGATCGAAGTCGAAGAGCTCGGAGTCGCCGATCAGGCAGCAACCGTCGGGCGCCTTGCTCAGCGGCTGACGCACGAGGCGACCCGACTGGGACACACCGTCGACGATCTGCTCGAACTGAGCCGGATCGAGGCCGGCGAGCCACTCATCCAGAATGCGGTCGCCGCGAGCGAACTCGCCGATGCCGCCGTGGAACGCACCTGGTCGGCCGCGGAGTTGGCCGGTGTGCGTGTCGAGATCGACGTCCCGGCCGGGGACGTCCCGGTCCACGGCGATCGTCGCCAGTTGGTCTCGGCCCTCACGAACTTGATCGACAACGCGATCAAGTACTCCGAGCGTGACGGAACGGTCACGGTCCGGGTCGAGGTCGGTGACCGTCACGTCGCATTCATCGTTCGTGACCACGGCATCGGGATCCCGGGCGCCGATCAGGTGAAGATCTTCGAGCGTTTCCATCGCGTCGATCGGGCCCGTCGCCGAGACACCGGGGGCACCGGACTCGGCCTGTCGATCGTTCGTCACGTTGCGTTGAACCACCACGGGACGATCGAGGTCGATTCCGTCGAAGGCGAGGGTGCGACCTTCACCCTGTCGATACCATCGGCATCGGTGGCTGCTGCCAGACGGGACGACGGGTGAGCGACAAGGCGATCACCGTGATGGTCGTCGAAGACGAGGAGTCCTTCGTCGAGGCACTCACGATCGGTCTGGAACGCGAGGGTTTCCGTGTCGTCGCGGTTCGCGACGGAGGCGAAGCGTTGCGGCGCTTCGCCTCGATCGATCCCGACATCGTCCTGTTGGACCTGATGCTGCCGACGGTTTCCGGCGTGGACGTGTGCCGGGAGATCCGTGCCGCGTCGTCGGTGCCGATCATCATGGTCACGGCTCGTTCCGACGAGGTAGACACCGTTGTGGGTCTGGAGGTCGGCGCGGACGACTATGTCGCCAAGCCGTACCGGCTGCGGGAGCTCATCGCCCGGATCCGCGCGGTGTTGCGACGCCGGGCAGAGGTGGCCGAACCCGCGGGCGGCCGCGGCGACGACACCGACACGGTGTTCGAGATCGGCGATGTGCAGGTCGACGTCGACCGCCATCGGGTGAGGGTCCGAGGCGAAGCGGTCACCCTTCCACTCAAGGAGTTCGAAGTCCTCGTGGCCCTGATGGAGCGAGCCGGTCGTGTCGTGCCCAGAGATCGGCTGATCCGCCTGGTCTGGGGGCACGACTACGTCGGTGACACCAAGACCCTCGACGTGCACATCAAACGTCTGCGGGCACGCATCGAGATCGATCCGTCGCATCCGACGTGCATCGTGACCGTCCGCGGGGTCGGCTACCGGTTCCGAGACGCCGACTGATCCGAAGCGCCGGCCACATCGTCCGCCGGTTCAGGCCCGTATCGGTGACACCCTCCTACACTGCAACGGTGGTGAGCGCGAACGGGAACACCGGCGATTGGGAGCCGCTCACGAAACCCGTCGGATCGGGTGCGCCGCGTGTGCTCTCGTCGTTCACCCGCCTCGCACGGGTGCATGCGTTGTCGTCCGCCGCCGACGCCATGTTCACGACCGCACTGGCCGGATCACTGTTCTTCTCGATCCCCGTCGGCGAGGCCCGCACGAAGATCTTCGCCTATCTCGCCGGCGCGATGGCCCCGTTCACGGTGCTGTCACCCCTGATCGGGCCGGCGATCGACCGAGTCGCTGGTGGGCGGCGCCTCATGGTGATCGTCTCGCTCGCGCTGCGTGCGGTCTTCGCCGCGCTGTTGATCACCACGTTCGACAACCTCGCGATCTTCCTGCCGTTGGCGTTCGGCATCCTCGTGCTGCAGAAGGGCTACGCCGTGGCGCGGAGCGCGCTCGTGCCGACAACCGTCGCATCCGACGACGACCTCGTGCGTGCCAACTCGAAACTCGCCGTGCTCGCAGGCGTCTCCGGTCTGGTCGCTGCAGGTCCAGGGGTCGGTGCGCTCAAGCTGTTCGGGCCCGAGGGGAGCCTGGTGCTCGCGGCGTCGGTGTACGCGATCGGTCTCGTCTTCTCGTTCCGCCTGCCGCCTGCGCAGGTCGCGTCGTCGCACGCGACGACCGTGGAACGCAAGGAGATGCATTCGCCCTCGACCCTGCTCGCGGCGGGGGGCATGGGCGTGTTGCGCGGCATCGTCGGCTTTCTGTCGATCCTGGTCGCGTTCGCGCTGCGGACCAAGGGACGGCCCCTGTGGGAGTACGGCGCGGTCGGCGCTGCGGCACTCGTCGGGTCACTCGCCGGGTCGCTCCTGGCGCCGCGCCTGCGCCGGCTGATGCGTGAGGAAGCGATCCTGATCACCGTCCTGGCGATGACCGTGGGCGCCGCGACCCTCGCTGCGTTCGTGATCGACGGTGTCGCAGCCCCGATCGTGTTGGCCGGCGTGGTCGGCCTTGCCGCGACCGGCGGGAAGCAGGCATTCGACTCGATCCTGCAACGTGACGCTCCCGAGGCGAACCGCGGGCGTGCGTTCGCCCGGTTCGAGACACGCTTCCAGATCTTCTGGGTCGTCGGTGCCGTGGTCGCCATCATCCCGATGGGGCTCGAACTCGGCTTCCTCATCATCTTCGCAGCGTCCGCGTTCGCGACGTTCTCCTACGGCGTCGGCATGTTGGCGGCACGCCAGCGTTCGGGTGCGCCACCGACGGTCGCGACCGCCGCGGCGGTCGAGGTCGAAGCGAAAATGGCCGCGGTGTCCGGGGCGGCTCGGCGGTCGGCCGGGCGGACCGTCCGATCGATGCGGAATCGGGTCCGTTCGGACCGTTCGGATCGGACGGAGCCTCCGGCGCCGAACGAACCGACCGGATCGGCGTTCTGAGGCGATCAGCCCTCGACGTCGAGGTCGATCCGTGCGAGCCAGAGCCCCGGTGCGTCGACTTCGGCAACGGTCGGGAGGTCGGGTTCGGCGCTCCAGAGCCGGGTAAGGCCCGTCTCGCCCGAGCGTTCGACGACGCCGGCGATGAAAGATCGTCCTCGGTCGACGAGCTCCTGGCCCAGTTCGATTCCGAAGAGCCGGCTGGTGAACTCGTCGGCGTCGGAAGCCGAGACACGGCGACGCACGAGTGCTTCGGCGATGCGCGGATAGTCATCGATCAGGCGGGACCCGATCGTGTCGACGGTGTGATCGACGTACCCGATCATCACGGCGACGAGCGCGTCGATCTGCGCGCGCAGTCGGACCTGTTCAGGTCCGCCGGTTGCACCGACGATGATGTCGGGGCTGCCGAGGATCTGTTGGAACGACGCCAGCGCCTCGGGATTCGACGGGTCGATCGCGCCGAGGTGCCGCTCGAGCACGTCGGGGTCGGGGTGGAAACTCGCCGTATAGTCGGCGAGGAGCGAGTCGAGCCGTGCACGGACATGGGGGGTTCCGAGCACCGCGTGGAAGGTGAGCTCGTGCAGGCACACGGCGAGGCGCACGCCGTCGCCGTCGAGGTCCCATTCGCCGGCGAACGCGTCGATCACCGACGGCAACACCATGATCGATGCGCCGACGGGGCGTGGGAGTGGGAGGTCATAGGTTCCGAAGTTGTCCCGCGAGAGGTGACCGACGAGTGACCCGGCGGTCATGCCGAGCAGCATGGGGCTCAGCATGCCGAGCATGCTCGACAGCCACGAGTCGACGGCGTCGTCGGGGTCTTCCGGTGCGGCAGGCGCGTCGAACCGGCCGAGTTCGTCGCCGAGCCCGACGAGGTCCTCGAGCCCGGGAACCGGCGGTTCGGCGTTGCCTTCGGTCACGGGTCCATCGGCGGGCGAGTCCGAGGTGGCTTCGTTCGCGGCGATCTGGTGGGCGAGTGCCTCGAAACGTGGCTTGTACGCCTCGATGGTGCGCAGCACCCACATCGTGCGGTTGACGGGCTCGATCGTGACCGGTTGGCCGTCGATGTCGACCGAGAGGCCGGTCGTTCCGTTGATCTGCACCTCGGCGACCCGCGCGAGCTGTTCGAGGCGGATCCGTTCGATCGGGTCGACGTTCGCCTCGGGTTCACCTTCGGTGGCGATCGCCAACGCGAGCTGCGTCGCGGCTTCCCATGCGACCGGACCCTGACGGCCCATCATCCGGGCGATGTCACCGAAGAACGGGATACCGCCGAAGGGGTTTTCCTGGCTCACGGGATGCTCCACTCGAGGACGAGTCGGCCTCGACGGGTCGGGTTCTGTCGCGGAACTGACATCCTGCCATCGTAGAGCCGCATCGGCGGCGTGCGACCGTCGACGTTCGGTTTCGATGTGGTGGGGGCGGGCCGCACCGGGCATCGTTGACGGATGCGAAGCGTCGTGTTCACGGGTGCCGCAGGCCCCGGCGCAGCCGCCGTGATCGAGCGGGTCGTACGCGGCGAACACGATGGTGTGGCGACCGTGCTCGCGACGCTGCCGATGGCGATCCCCGGTGTAGCCGTACGTCCGGTCGATCTGACCGGCGTCGATCTCGACGCGGCGATCGAGGGCGCGGACGCGGTCGTCCACCTCGGCGCCGCGGTCGACTCGTGTGACCCCGGGGATCTGGCACCGGGGAGAATCGTCGCCGAAGCGCGAGCGGTGCTGGACGCCGCGGTGCGTTGTGGGACCCCCGAGGTCGTGGTCGTGTCGTCCGCGGTGACCGTCGGGGCCCTGGCATCGAACCCGGTGCCCTTGACCGAACAGGCCGTCGTCCACCCGAATCCGGGATGTCGCGCTGCCGTGGAATTCGCCGAGATCGAACGGTTGTGTTCCGAGAAGCGCGGACCGGATCACACGATCACCGTCCTGCGGTCGGCACCGGTGGTCACCGACGGCGAGCCGGGCTGGCTCGCGGCGGCGTTGCGGCGACCGGCCATGGCGTCCGACGGCGGTGACGGGCCCGGGTTGCAGTTCCTGCACACCGACGACCTGGCGTCTGCGATCACGACGGTGCTGCGGGAGCGCCCGGGCGGTGTCGTCCACGTCGCGCCGGACGGGTCGCTCGGCGCCGGGGCGCGCCGCGAGCTCCTGGACCGCCCGTGGCGACGGGTGACCGATCCGTTGATCCGGCTCTGGGGGCGGCTCTCGTCCTTGCCGGCGGGCGACGTCGAGCGGTCGGGCATCGACCCGTACCTGACCTTCGAATGGACGATCGCGAACGATCGACTTCGGTCGCTGGGGTGGGCGCCGACGCGAACGAACGAAGAAGCGTTCGCCGTCGCGTTCACCGCTCCACCGTGGTCGATGCTCCCGTCGGGCCGTCGTCAGGAGTTGTTGGTCGGTGGTGCGGCGGTTGCGGCCGCTGTCGTGGCCGCGGGAGCAGGCCTGGCGGCCCGACGTCGGCACCGTTGAATCTGCACCCCAGGATCTACGATGATGCCCGTGTCCGACCCGTGCGTGCCGTGGTGGAGCCCCGAGACGGGCCGTCGGAGCCGTCGCCGATGACCGCACTCTGGTTTCTCGCGATCGTGGTCGTGATCGTCGCCGTGGGCGGCGTCGTACTCTGGCTGACGAATCGCAAACCGTCGTCGCCCGAATCGTCGATCGACGCTTTTCGACGTGAAATGGATGCGCTGTCGCCCAAGGAACGCGACGAGCGACGCGGCGGGAGGGTCTGACCCTGGCACGCGACCTCGCCATCGACCTGGGAACGGCGAACACGCTGGTGTACGCGAAGGGCAAGGGCATCGTGCTGAACGAGCCTTCGGTCATCGCGTTGAATTCGCGCACCACCGAGGTGCTCGCGATGGGCCACGAAGCGTGGAAGATGATCGGGCGTACGCCCGGTTACATCGTTGCGGTCCGCCCACTCCGTCAGGGCGCGATCACCGACTTCGACATCACCGAACGCATGATCCGCCTGCTGCTGAAGCGGTCCGGTGTCTCGCGTTTCAACCGGCCTCGGGTGGTGATCTGCGTGCCCTCGGCGATCACCGAGGTCGAACGCCGTGCGGTCATCGAAGCGACCCGCCGGGCCGGCGCCGCCGACGCGCAACTGTTGGAACAGCCGATGGCGGCCGCGATCGGTTCGGATCTCCCGATCAACGAGCCGGTCGGCAACCTCGTGATCGACGTCGGCGGTGGCACCACCGAGACCGCGTTGATCTCACTCGGTGGGGTCGTGTCGCTCGAGGCGGTTCGGGTCGGGTCCTTCGACATCGACGCGGCGATCCAGACGTTCATCCGCAGGGAGTACGGAATCGCCGTCGGCGAGCGGACCGCAGAAGAGATCAAGGTGACGATCGGTTCTGCGTGGCCCGTGGCCGAGACGATCAAGGCCGAGGTGCGTGGCCGGGACCTGATGACGGGTCTGCCCAAGACGGTGATCCTCTCGCCGGCCGAGGTGCGCGAGGCCATCGCCGAACCCGTCGGCGCGATGGTCGATTCGGTGATCACCTGCCTGGGTGGCGCACCGCCGGAGTTGGCACAGGACCTGATCGTGCGGGGCCTGAACCTCGTCGGGGGCGGTGGCATGCTCAAGGGCCTCGACCTGCGGATCGCGGAGGAGACCGGAATCGGCGTTCATCTCGTGGAAGCGCCCTTGGAGGCGGTGGTCCTGGGTGCGGGTCGCTGCGTCGAGTCCTACGATGAACTCCGAGTGATGTTCATGGGCGCCCGTGACTGACCGGACCGACGCCGAGCCGACCGAACCACCGGCGCGTCGCCGTCGTGGGCTCCCCAGGTTGTGGGTGGCGACGATGGCGGTGTGGTCGGTGACGGTGATCGCCGGGCTCGTCGTGGCGTTCCTGCCCTCGGGTTATCTCGTGGATTCGCCGGGGCAGGCGAT
>JAFDWI010000242.1 GCA_018268545.1 Actinomycetota bacterium | reverse complement strand
TCCGCGGATTCACCCGTGAGCGCACCCGCGACCAGATCCACCACGATTTCCAGGCCATCCCCTTCGTAGAGCCGACCCGTGCCGACTACGCGGGCGCCGCCGACGTGAGCCTGGTGTGTCGCCGAGCGGGGGTGCAGCTCGGTGCGATCGACGCGCTCATCGCGCAGGTCTGCATCGCCAACGACCTCACCCTGCTCACCGCTGATCGGGACTTCGCCCATGCGGCCCGCCATGTCCCGATCGACGTGTGGAACCCGGCATGAGCGACCCCCGAGCCCGACGCCATACCGTACGCACCAGGATGATGCGGATACGTGCATTTTGGTATCATCCTGCAATGGCCATGACCCTGCGTCTCCCACCCGAACTCGAAGCCGAACTGCGAGTCGTGGCCGAAGAAGACCACCGCAGCACCCACCAAACCGTGTTGTTTGCAATCGAGCAATTCCTGGCCCGCCGAGAGACCGCTGAGATCAAAGCCGATCCCGACACATTGCGCGCACTCGCGGAAGCACGTGAAGCGATCCGCACGGGTGATGTCGTCTATGGCGCTGACGCGGCACGCGCACTCGTGCCCGGCCGTCGCGTTTCGTGACGGAGCAGTACGAACTCGGCCTTGCGCCACCAGCCCGTCGAGCACTCGCCGAGTACCTCGGCCCGAAGATCGCCGCCGCGGCCGTCGACTTCATCACCGGGCCGCTCCTCGACAACCCCCATCGTCTGGGCAAAGCGCTCGTCGACGAGCTGACTGGAATCCACAGTGCCCGCTTCGGCCGGGATTGGCGGGTGTTGTACGAAATCGACGAAACCGCCCACACAGTCATCGTGCTGGACATCCGCCACCGCTCTGCCGCGTACCGTCGCCGTTGAAGCCCCAGCGGGCTGCCGACCACGGACCGGCATCGAACAACCGGTCGGCCAACGCGCTACCCGAGCGCCACACCCAGATACTGCGTCTCCAGATAGGCCTCCACGCCCTCTGCCCCGCCCTCACGACCAAGACCCGAAGACTTGATCCCCCCGAAGGGTGCCGCCGGATTCGACACGACACCCCGGTTGATACCGACCATGCCGGCCTCCAGGCGCTCGGCGACCGTGATCGCACGATCGACATCGCGGGTGTACAGATACGCGACCAGCCCGGCCTCGGTGTCATTGGCGACCGCCACCGCCTCATCCACATCGTCGACCGTCACGATCGGCGCGACCGGACCGAAGATCTCCGTCGACAGGATCGACGCGCCACCGGGCACATCGCACAGCACGGTCGGCTCGAAGCACCAGCCCGGACGATCGACGACCGACCCACCAGTGACGACCTGTGCCCCCCGGTCGACGGCGTCGTCGACGAGCCGAGCGATCTTCGCCCGGTCCGCCTCACGGATGATCGGCCCGACCTGCACCCCCTCGTCGGTGCCCCGCCCCAACTGCAGCCCCGCCATCGCCGTCGCGAAGGCGTCGGTGAAACGATCCACCACGGAGCGGTGCACGACGAACCGGTTCGCCGACGTGCACGCCTCGCCACCATTGCGCATCTTGGCGGCGAGCGCACCTTCGACCGCCGCGTCCACATCGGCATCGGCCAACACCACGAACGGCGCATTGCCGCCGAGCTCCAAGGAAACCCGTTGGAGGTGATCCGACGCCGCAGCGAACAGGGCCTTCCCAACCCGTGTCGAACCCGTGAACGACACCTTGCGGAGCCGCTCGTCGGCGAGCAACGCCGCCGACACCGCGGGTGCATCGGTCGTGGTCACCAGGTTGCACACCCCGGCAGGGAACCCCGCATCGACGAGGACCTCGAACAACACCAGCGCCGTCATCGGGGTGAGCTCGGACGGCTTGCACACCATCGTGCAACCCGCCGCGGCCGCGGCTGCGATCTTGCGGGTCAACATCGCCAACGGAAAATTCCACGGGGTGATCAACAACGCCGGACCGACCGGCCGCGACGTCACGATGATCCGACCATCGCCGCCGGGTGCGACCGTGTACCGGCCGTCGATACGCACCGCCTCCTCGGAGAACCACCGGAAGAACTCGGCACCATAGGCGACCTCGCCGCGGCTCTCTGCCAACGGTTTGCCCATCTCCAGCGTCATCGCCAACGCGAGCTCATCCGCCCGGGCAAGACACCCCTCGAAGGCGCGGCGCAGCATCTGGGAACGTTCCCGCGGTGCCGTCGCCGCCCACCCCGGCTGCGCAGCGACCGCCGCATCGAGCGCCGCGCGGGCATCATCGGCCGTCCCGTCCGCGACCGCCACACCGATCGGCTCACCCGTGGAGGGATCATCGACATCGAAGGTCGAATGCCCCGACGCCGGTCGCCACCCGCCGTCGATGAACAAACCGTGCGGGAGCGACGAAACGAGATGAGATTCGGTGACCGGCATGCTCGGCACGCTACCGAGCACGACGACCCGGCCGGGCCCGAACCGGGCCCGAACGCCTCAGCGGCGCTCGATCCCCCGGATCCGTTCGATGCGTGCCCCGGCACCGTTCACGTCGGCGCCGCGTTCGACCAACAGTTTCGCCCGATCGCGCTGCGCTTCGGCCTCGGCCTCCTCCCGATCGACCCGTGCCAGGGCCGCTTCCACACCGTGCTCGGTGATGAACTCGGCCCACTCCACCAACGTCTCGACCATCTCGTCCTGGGCGACGACCGCGACATTGCGCCCCTTGACGAACAGGTGGCCCTTGTCGCGCCCACCAGCGATGCCCAGATCCGCGTCGCGGGCCTCACCCGGGCCGTTCACCACACACCCCATCACCGCGACCTGTAACGGAAGGTCCTTGTCGGCGAGCGCCTGCTGCGCCTCGGCGGCCAGACCGATCACGTCGATCTCCGCTCGACCACACGACGGACACGCAATCAGATCCAGGCCGGTCCGCTCACGCAGGCCGAGCGCTTCGAGCAACTGCTTGCCCGCCCGGGCCTCCTCGACGGGATCCGCGGTCAGCGAGTAACGGATCGTGTCACCGATCCCCTCCGACAACAACGTCGCGATCCCCGCCGTGCCCTTGAGCAGACCACCGGGAAGCGGCCCCGCCTCGGTCACACCCAGGTGCAACGGATGGTCGGTGGCCTCCGACAACTGCCGGTACGCCTCGATCATCAACGGGACGTTCGACGCCTTCACCGAGATCTTCACATCGTGGAAATCGACCTCTTCGAAATACGCGAGCTCGGTCATCGCGGATTCGACCATCGCCTCGGGCGTCACCCGATCGCCGTACTTGCGGTAGAGGTCCGGGTGCAGCGAACCGCCGTTCACGCCGATCCGGATCGGCACACCACGGTCCTTCGCCTCGGCGGCGACCAACTTGATGTGATCCGGGTTCTTGATGTTCCCCGGATTGAGACGCAGACAGTGCACGCCCGCCTCGAGCGCTTCGAGGGCACGCTTGTACTGATGATGGATGTCGGCGACGATCGGGACCGGCGAGCGAGGGACGATCTGCGCCAGACCCTCGGCAGCTTCGGCGTCGTTACAGGTGCAACGCACGATGTCCGCACCGGCCCCACGCAACGCGTAGATCTGGGCGAGCGTGCCGTCCACGTCCGCGGTCTTCGTGGTCGTCATCGACTGCACGCTGATCGGCGCGTCGCCACCGACGGCAACCGGATTGGTCGGGTGCCGCAAGACGATCTGGCGGGTGACCCGGCGAGGGTAACGATTCGGGGTTTCGAACTGCATGCGGCTTCCCGGCTACTTGACGGAGATGGGGTTGGTGATGTCCAGATAGACACTGGACACGAACAACAGGCCCAACAGCAGGATCATCACGTAGACGACCGGAGCCAGCTTGTTCATGTCCGCGTAGTAGCGCTGCCCGGTCCGTTTGCGCCACTCCTGGATCTTCTCGTACACGGCGATCACCACGTGGCCCCCGTCGAAGGGGAGCATCGGGATGAGGTTGAACACCCCGATGAAGATGTTGACGACCACGAACAGGAACAACAGGTCGGCCACACCACCAGAGGACGCCATGCCCCGACCGATGTTGAAGATCCCGACGATCGAGAGGAACCGCCCGTCCGTGGCACTCGAAGCGCTGCTCGGGCCCTTGAACGCTGCCGGACCGCCCATGGATTTGCGGCACGCGCTCGTCGTCACCGACTTCTCGGGTACGGGCTTCGACGCGGCGGGTGGGACCGTCGTCTTGGTCGGGATCGTGGTCTCGTGGTCGAGCTTGCGATCCTGTTGCGCGTTCACGACCTGATCGCCGTAGGACCGCAGGTTCGAAAGGCTGAACGCCTTGAAGAACGCCGGGATCGTCTGGGTCATGAGCGACCCGAACGTCGTGAACGTCTGCGGCACCGCATGCACGACACCGACCCGCTCCACCTTGGGCTGCACGGGTCCGTAGGCCACACCGATCATCGCCGCGGACCCGGGCGAATCGTCACGTGGCACCAGGTGCACCGGGACCTCTCGGGTCACGCCGTCACGGCGGATCTGGAACACCGCCGTCTGGTTGGCGAGCGGGGCGACCATCGGTGCGAGGTCGCTGTAGTGCTCGAGACGCTGGCCGTCGACCGCGACGATCTGATCACCGGGCCGGATCCCCGCCGCGGCCGCCGGGCACGACGCGAACACGTCGCCGACCTCGGCCGCGGATGAAGGCGACGACGCCGCGCCCAGGGTTCCCCCCGCGGTCCCGGTGAACACCAGGATCACGAAGATCAGCACCAACGCCTGGATGAAGTGCATCGTCGACCCGGCAACCGCCACCCCGAAACGCTGCCAGAACGGTTTTGCCCGATACGTGCGGTCCTCGTCGCCGGCTTCGACCTCCTCGGCCATCGACATGCCGATGATCTGCACGTACGCGCCCGCCGGGATCGCCTTGATCCCGTACTCGGTCTCACCCCGCTGGACCGACCACAGCCGCGGCCCGAATCCGAGGAAGAACTCCGTCACCTTCATCCCGGCACGTTTCGCCATGATGAAATGGCCCAACTCGTGCAGGAAGATCATGAACACCAGGCCCGCCACGATCGCCAGACCCCACCAGCCGGTGTAGCGGACCAACAGCACCAGGGCGAGGGCCATCAACCCGACACGCAACCAGTGCGAACCCGGCGTCTCGGCCACGTCCCCGTCGACGGGCGACGTCGACTCCGCAGGTGGCGGAGGCGGAGGCGGAGGCGGGGTGGCGCCCCCGATGACCGGGCCGCTCATCGGGACACCGCCGCGACGATCGATTCGGCGCTCCGGCGCGCCTCGCGGTCGGTCTCCAGTACGTCGTCGATTCCCGCGAGCATGCGTCCATCATGCCGTGTCATCGCCTCGGAGAGAACCTCGGCGATCCGACTCCAGCCGATCCGTCCCGACAAGAACGCCGCGACCGTCACCTCGTTCGCCGCGTTCAGCCAGGTCGGCGCGCCCCGACCGATCCGGGCCGCCTCGTACGCGAGGTCCAGACACCGGAACGTCGCACGATCCGGCGGTTCGAAATCGAGTCGACGTGGCTCGGACCAGTCG
>JAFDWI010000241.1 GCA_018268545.1 Actinomycetota bacterium | reverse complement strand
TCCGGGAACTTTTGCGGTCGGATCGGATGGGTCATCCGATGTTTCGACGGATCGACGAGGCCAGGAGCCGCCGGTGAGGATCACGGGATTCCAGAGCGAGGACGTGCGGTTCCCGACCTCGGACACGCTCGCCGGCTCGGACGCCACCAACCCCGACCCGGACTACTCGGTCGCGTACGTGACCCTCACCACCGACAGCGGGGATGCCGGACACGGCTCCACCTTCACGATCGGGCGGGGCACCGAGTTGTGCGTCGCGGTGATCGACCTGCTGGCCGCAAAGCTCGTGGGGGAGTCCTTCGACGACCCGGTCGCCGACCTCGCCCGCCTGCCTCGCCTGGTTGCCGCAGATTCGCAACTGCGGTGGTTGGGACCCGAGAAGGGCGTCCTGCATCTCGCCACGGCAGCGGTCGTCAACGCGCTCTGGGACCTCGCGGCACGGCTGGTGGGCAAACCGCTCTGGCGGTTCCTCGCGGATCTGCAACCCGCCGAGATCGTCGCGATGGTCGACTGGCGTTACCTGACCGACGTGCTCGACCCGGCCCGCGCCGTCGAACTCCTCGAGAAGCGTCGTCCCGGGCTCGAGGAGCGCGCCGCTCTGCTCGTGGCGAACGGTCACCCCGCGTACACGACCGAGCCGGGCTGGCTGGGCTATTCGGACGCCAAGATGACCCGGCTGCTCGGCGAAGCGATCGACCGGGGGTTCGGTCAGGTCAAGTTGAAGGTCGGCCACGACCTCGCCGAGGACCGGCGACGGCTGGCCCTCGCTCGCGAAGTCGTCGGCCCCGACATCGGGATCGCCGTCGACGCAAACCAGGCGTGGGACGTGCCCGAAGCAATCGAGTGGGTCCGGTCCATCGCCGAGTTCGACCTCGCCTGGGTCGAGGAACCGACCTCGCCCGACGACGTGCTCGGGCACGCGGCGATCGCCGAGGCGATCTCGCCGGTCCGGGTGGCGACCGGGGAGATGGGCCAGAACCGGGTGTTGTTCAAACAATTCCTGACCGCGGGCGCCATGGGGGTCTGTCAGATCGACGCCTGCCGGGTGGGTGGGGTGAACGAGAACCTCGCGATCATCCTGTTGGCCGCGCTCACCGGCGTCCCGGTGATCCCGCACGCGGGTGGGTGCGGGTTGTCCGAGGCGGTGCAGCACCTGGCGATGTTCGACTTCGTCGCGCTCGGCAGCGAAGCGTCGTTCGACGGTCGTCTCATCGAGTGGGCCGATCATCTGCACGAACACTTCGTCGAACCCGCGGCGATCGTGGACGGCTGCTACGTCGCGCCGAGTGCGCCCGGGGCGAGCACCGAGATGCTCGCCGGGTCGATCAGGCAATACCGTCATCGCCCATGAACAAGACCGACCAGGCGATCGCCGAACTCCTCGACATGATCCGGTCCGGTCAGGTTGCCGGTGGTGATCGTCTGCCCACCGAGGCGGAGCTGGTCGAGCGGATCGGTGTGTCACGCAGCGCGGTGCGCGAAGCGGTGCAGTCGCTGAGCTTCGCGGGGGTGTTGCGGGTGCAACAGGGTGGCGGCACGTTCGTCACCGACCTCGCCCCCGAGCGGCTGTTGCGTTCGACGGGGCTCGTGCTGGAGTTGTCGGGTGGTGACATGCTCGCCGAGTTGTACGCGGTGCGCCGAATGTTGGAACCCGAAGCCGCTGCGCTCGCCGTGGAGCGGCTCACCGACGCCGGCATCGAGACACTGCGGTCCCGGGTGGATGCGATGCGCGCGGCGACCGAGCCCGAGGCGTTCGTCCAGGCCGACATCGCGTTCCACGACACGGTCGCCGAGATCGCCGGGAACCGGACATTGCGGGCGTTGCTGGACACGTTGCGTTCCGAAGCGACGCTCGGATTGATCCGGCGGGCACGCGAGGAGGAACGGGCCGAAGCCCGTTCGATCGCCGAACACGACGCGATCCTCGCCGCGATGGAGCAACGTGACGCGGAGCTTGCCCGTGCCGCGACGCTGGTGCACCTCGCCCAAGGTCAACACTGGCTCGACTCGGCGACCGCCTGACAGCGAGACGGCTTGCCCGTCCGGCGTCGGTCGGCCCGGCTGCGTTCCCTCAGGTCAGGCTGCGATGGATGAACTGTTCGAACATGGGAACGGTGAAACTGAGTTGACCGTGACGTGGCGCGTAGAGCAGTCCACGCTTGATCAGTCCGTCGCGTACCGCGCCGACTTGTGGTGTCCTCTTGCCGAGTGCGCCGGCCACATCCCCCGATCGGTAGGGCGGATTCCCCGGCAGGGTCGCCATCGCTCGTAGGTAGTCTCGTTCGGCGTTCGTGGTCTTGTCGATTCGAGCGCGAAAGAATCCTGCGTCGAGTTCCTCGATCGCCAACGTCGACGCGATCTCGACATCAGCTCTGGTGATCTCGGGGCCATCGGCCACGTTCCAAGCCTGTTTGCCGAATTCCTGCAGGAAGTAGGGGTACCCTTCGGTCCGAGCGACCAATTCGTCGAGGGCGTCGGCATGCCATCGGGTGCCTTCGCTTGCCGCGGATTCTTCGAGAACCCGACGAGCATCGGATTCATCGAGCGAACCGACGTTGCTGTAGGCGAAGAGCCGCTCGGCGTATGAACGCGCCTCGCCGGCGAGGCCGGGTAGGGACGGGAGGCCTGCACCGGCGACGAGGAGTGGCAGGCCGATTTGGGAGACGCGATGCAGCCCGACGATCAGTGCACCGAATTTGTGATTGTCGAGGTACTGCAGCTCGTCGATCGTATAGAGAAGCCCCGTGTTTGCATCGGCAGCGGTCTCACCGAGTTCTGTGAAGATGCCACCGAGATCGACGTCCAGGTCGCCGGAGTCTGCGACCCCTGGTCTCGGATCGAGATCGATCGTGAGTGTTGTGCCGTCACTCATCGGGACGTGGACCTTCACGAAGGATCGCAACGCGCCCAAGGCACGTTTTGCCCGCTCGGCTGCCCTTTTCGTACGGCTCATCTCCAGTAGTGATCGCCGCGCGAGGGTTGCGATTGCTTTGGCGATGTCGGTGTCGTCGCTCACTTCGAGGTGTTCATGGCGCCACCCGTTCTGCTCCGCGATACGACCGAACTCGTTGAGAAGCACGGTCTTCCCGACGCCTCGCAGCCCAGTGAGAAGGGTGCTCCGCTCGAAGCGGCCCCGAGCCATCCGCTGGATGGCTACCGACATGTCGAGGAGTTGCGTATCACGCCCCACGAGGAGTGGTGGTCGAACGCCGGCGCCCGGGGTGAAGGGATTGCGGATTCGATCCATCTCTCGAAGTATGGCGGTCTGCGGCGTTTATAAGGGTAGTCGTTATAAACGCCGCACATTTCTAAAAGGCTGGGCTTCGGTGCGGGTCGAATCGTGTTCGCGTGCGGGTCTCGCGCCCCCGGGCCGGACCGCACGGGCATGGGCTCCGCAGGATCACGACACGGGTCTGCCTTCTCGGGTCGTTGCTCCGAGGTGGCGGACGCGTGAGGCCTCGGCTTCGCTGATGGAGCCATCTGCGAGGGGGCCGACGTTCAACAACAACCGTCCACCCGCGGCACGGATCGACCGGTACAGGGCGACGAGTTCGTCGGGGTCGATGCGGTGCGCATCGGTCTCTTGCGCGTTGTGGCCGAACCCGGCGCCGAGGCCCCGCGTCGCTTCCCATGCGTAGTCGACCGACCCGTTGGGCACCGAGTATTCCGGCGTGCGGAAGTCCGCGAGCGGGTGCCGCCCGGGTAGGAACGGGTCGTCGCCCATCCGTCCGACGACGCCGGCCACGAGGTTGTTCCACAGCCACCGGCTGAACCGGTACTGCGACCCGGCGAGTGGCGGGTCCCAGCGGTCGTTGATCACCGCGTCGGGGACCCGGGCGAGCAGGTGCTTCTTGAACCCGGCGACGTCGAAGCCCTTCGGGGTGCCGATGTCGGCCCACACGACCGACGGTTCGTAACGGTCGACCAGCTCGTCGAGTTGCTCGGTGACGTAGCGCACGTAGTCGGGGTCGCGGGGGATGCACCCGGGCGAGTCGATCAGCTCACGGATCGGCAGGTGCGACACCGACCAGTCCAGACCCGTCGAGTAGTACACGCCGAAACGCAGGCCCCTCTGGCGGACGGCCGCGGCGACCTCACCGACCAGATCCCGGGACGAGGCCCACCGACGGCCCATCGGGTGGCGGACGTCGGTCGGCCACAAGCAGTACCCGTCGTGGTGTTTGGTGACGAGCACCACGTAGGAGGCACCGGCCTCGACGAACAGGTCCGCCCAGGCCGCGGCGTCGAAGGCGTCGAGCCCCGCTTCGAAGACGTCGCGAAAAGCCTCATAGGGCGCGTCGTGCCAGACGTCGCGGTGATGGCGGGCCGTGGCGCTCTCGGGGATGCGCATCGCGTTGAAGTACCACTCCGAATAGGGCAGCCGGGCACCCATGTGGCGCGGGTCGCGCTGCAACAGGTCGACCAACGTGACCCCCGGTTCGGGGAGTGGCGCGTACGCGGGCACCGCGAAGGGACCCCAGTGGACGAACATCCCCAGGCCCGCCTCGGCGAACCAGTCGGGGAGCGGACGGCGCGAAGCGTGCGACGATGCCATGGCGCGAATCGTAGGATGCATTCGTCTGTTCGGGGGATCGTGAGGAGCACGGCACGTGGACGACGACAATCCGACAGGACCGGAAGAACTCGAACCCGAACGGCTCACCGCTGTGCTCCGCGACGCCGGTCACGACGTGACGGTGTCCTCCGTCCGAGCCGCACCGATCGGCACCGGCCAGATGGCCGGCAGCTACCGAGTGCACCTCGCCTACGGCGGCGATCCGGCGGATCTGCCCACCACCATGGTCGCCAAGGTGCCCTTCGGACCACCCGAACGGCGCGCGCTGTCCGCGAACGCCTACCGACTCGAGGTCGACTTCTACCGGAGCATCGCACCGAGACTGACCGCCCGCATCCCCCGGTGCTTCGCCGCCGAACGGGACGACACCGGCGTCGAGTTCGTCCTGCTGCTCGAAGACCTCGCCCCCTGGGCACCCGGTGATCAGATCGCCGGGTGCGACCCGCGGCGTGCTGCGGTCGCCGTGGAGAACCTCGCCGGTGTCCACGCACCACTGTGGGGTGCCCCCGACATCGACGAGCTGGTCGAACCGCTCGGTACCGACGCGATCGAAGGCACCGACCTGGTGTTCGGCATGCTCACCGAGACGTTTCTCGGCACCTACGGCGACCGTCTCAGCGAATCCTGCCGCACGATGTGCGAGACGTTCGCGCCCCGCGCCGGCGCGTTCCTGCGAGACCAGCGCATCGCTGACGGGATCGTCCACGGCGACTACCGGCTCGACAACCTGTTGTTCGCGCCCGACGGCTCGGAGGTCGCGATCGTCGACTGGCAGACCGTGGGCCAGGGACTGCCCGGACGGGATCTCGCCTTCTTCGTCGCCACGAGCCTCACCTCACGCGATCGCCGTGCCACCGAAGCCGAGTTGATCCGGACCTACCACGACGCCCTGTGTGGCAGCGGCGTGAGCGGCTACGACCTGACGACGTGCGAGGCCGACTACGCCTACGGTCTGTTCCAGATCCCCCTCACGGTCGTGTTCGGGTCGGCCATCGCCGCATCCACCGAGCGTGGCATCGACATGTTCGTCGCCATGATCGAACGCGCCACCGAGGCGATGGCCGACCACCACACCCTCGACCGCTGAGCGGACCGGGTGGAGCAGTTCGGACGACGGTGTGTTTCAGGGCGCCGCGACTGGGCGGCAGGTTCAGCCGGGATGGTGTGGAGAAAGTTCGATTCGGCGCTCCACCGTCGAGAGCAACCGTGACGTGATCCACCCATGGGGTTGCAACCTCATCGGGAATGTTCGCCGCCACACGGCGACGTGGCCTACCGTGGTGTGTCCATGCCCGAATCGAGGCTGACCGACGACGCGGCGGCGGTCGAGAGGGAACCCGAACGGCCACGCTGGCGGCGCGTGACGCCGTTCGCGGCGATCCTGGCGGTCGAGGTTGCCATCGCCGCTGCGATCCACGCTGCGGTGCTCTCGAGTCCGCTCGCGAAGGTCGACGGGACGTAGTTCTTCGACGACACCTACTACACGTTGATGATCGCCCGGTCGCTCGGTCACGGCGAGGGTCCGTCCGCCAGCTATCACACGCTCACCTCCGGCGTGCAGCCGCTCATCGCGTTCATCATCGCGCCGGTGACGTGGTTCGTGCACGACCCGTGGCGGCTGTTGCGGATCGACCTCGGCTTCACGCTGGGATGCGACGTGCTCCTCGTGGTGCTCCTCGCTTTTTTCGCCCGTCGGGTGGCGGGAAATGTCGCCGGGCTGATCGCCGGCGGGATCTGGGCGCTGTCACCGACGGCGATCCGAGCCGCAGCCGGAGGCCTGGAGACCACCCTTGCGCTCGCATGCGCGATGGGGTTGCTGCTGGTCTGGCTCGGGGCCGGGGACCGACCGTCGCGCGTGCGGTGGTTCGTTGTCGGGTTCATGGCGGGGGTGGCCGTGCTCGCCAGGATCGACGCGGTCGCGCTCGTCGGGCTCGTCGTCGTCGTCCAGTTCTGGCGGACGCGTCTTCGTGACGTGATGCTCATCGCCCTGGGGGGCTTCGTGTCACTCGGGCCGTGGTGGATCTACTGCTGGATCACCTTCGGGACACCGATCCCGCAATCGGGGACCCAACTCGCGGCCCTCGCGCAAGGGATCGGCTTTGTCGACTCGGCGGACATCGCCGGCGCGAACCTCGCTCGCCGTGACCGTCGTGGTCGCACTCGTTGCGGCGCGTCTGTGGACGTTCGCCCGACTGCGTCGTAGCAGCATCATCGCCTACGGCCTTGCAGCCGTCCTCATCCTCCCGACCTCGATACCGTCGATCGGAAGTCAGCTCCGCCGTCAGATGACTCCACCCGGACACCAGCTCATCGCGGGGGGCGCGATCGTCGCGGATGTGCCCATCGGATTTGCTCCGCTGGGGACGATCGTCGCCGCGACGGTTCCAAAGGGCGCGACCGCCGGTGGTCTGGAGACCGGTGCCATCGGCTACTTCGGCGGCGCGAAAGGTATCCATGTCGTCAACCTCGACGGCGTCGGCAACGCCCACTCACCCTATGGACAGGGCTGGCCGAAGTTCTGTCGGTGGCTGGTCGACCAACGACTCGATTACCTCGTCGGCCGAGCCGAAGGAGTCGTCAGCCTTCTCATGCAGTGTTTCCCTGCGAGTCATGGGTTCCGCGTGAGCATCGTGCACCCTCCGAAACGGTTCGCAACGTTCACCGACGTCATGATCCGGCGGCTCTATTACCCGAGGTGATCCTCCGCGCTCAGCGTCTCGGCGTCGCGGTGAGCCGGGCGACCCGCCATCGGCCGTAGATTCCCCGCTCGGTTGTGGGGCTCGGCGCCGTCCAGGCGCGTGGGGCGCACCCGAGTCGAGCCGCCGCGAACGACCGCGCAAGCCGGTCCGCGGCCGACGTTCCGCACAGCACGGTGACGACGTCGATCTCGGCGCTTCGGAACACGTCGCCGTGGGCGCTGTCGGCGCCGTGGATCGACGCGACCAGGTGTGCGGCTTCGTGGGCGAGCGTCGCGGCATCCTCGGCATGGATCGCCAGGCGGATCTGAGCGATGTCGCCAGGGTGCCGTGCGAGTCGAGCAGATGAATGGTCCGACTCACGCCGAGCCGGGACGACCTCGAAGGCCACCCCGTTCGATCGCCACCAGTCGTCCGCTCGGAGCGCTGCTGCGAGGCCGGTCACGCCGGACGCGCCCAACGGTTCGGCGAACAACGTCTCGGCGAAGACGAGGTCCTCCGCTCCGTACACCGCGGCGCGATCGCCGTCGCGCGTCATGCGAGAAGCGCGGCGCGGGTCCCCTCGACACCGCGCCGCGATTCGAGATCGGCTCGCTCGCCGGCGGCACGGCCCTCGCCGTAGCCCTGGGCACCGACCCGCGCACCCCGCAGTGTCCCGAGTCGGCCGTAGCGGC
>JAFDWI010000240.1 GCA_018268545.1 Actinomycetota bacterium | reverse complement strand
GTGCGCGTCGACCGGAAGTTCCGCGAACCGGGTGACGGTGCGCACCCTTGCCCCCGTCGAAACAACGATGGCCCCGGCTACGACCTCAACCGTCGCCGCAACATCGCCGCCCACCTCGACGACGCCCACTCGTCCGCCCCAGTCCGCTACCGCGACCGTCGCTTCCACCGTGTCCGCCGCGGTGCAGGCACTCCAGCCATTCGTCGGGCAATACATCAACCACGGTGGAGACTTCCGGATCAACGCGGATGGCACCGCGACCGCGTCCGTTCGGATCATGGTCGAAGACAAGCCACCGATCGACGCCAACTACGCGCACGCGACCATGCGAGTCACTTCGGCATCGGGAAACCAGGCGACGTTCAACGTGCTCTCGGTCACCCCGCCGTCGTGGTATCAACCGACCCCCGGCGACCAACTGTCGCTTTGGCTCCAGGCCGGTTCCAACTATGCGATCACCTTCGCATACCCGGGAATCATCGGGCCGACCGGCATCCAATGGTGTAGCGCCGCAAACAATGGACAATGCGGGTGACCCGCGTCGGCACCGACGCGATCGCGCGATCCGCTCGGCGCATCGCGCGCGACTGCGAGGGCAAGATCCGCGCATGACCACCATGACCACCATGACCACCCGACGGGTCCTGGCGATGCTCGCGACAATTGTGTTCACCGCATCCGCCTGCGCGAAGTCGTCGCCAACAGCCACCGTGCGCCATGACAAGGCGACCGTCACGACGGCAGCGAAGAACAGCGTGACAGCGACCGCCTCCACCGCCGTGCCTACCACGCAGGCAACCACGACAACGCTGCCGCCGACCACACTGCCCCCCACGACGGTGCCCGCCGTTCCGCTGATGAACCTGCAACAGATCGCTGCTGGTGACTACACCAGCCTCCTCGGGAAATGGACGGAAGAGGCCTTTGCCGTCAACCCTCAAGATGGAACCGGTGAGCAATGGAAGCCCGGAGGATCCGACACGATCACGGTGTCGAACAGCTCCATTGGTTTCGGGGGCGCGTCGCTTCGCAACAACTTGCTGACGGACCCGAACGGCCCGCATCCGCTGGCATTTCAGACATCGGCGGGCTGTAGTGCCGGGTCGAACACCGATCAAGCCGCGATCAACTGGACGGTGACCTTCTGTCCGAAGGGCGCGGCAGATCTCAGCGCCGCCCCGGGCCCCAACAATGGCGTCCATCTCGACAGCCAACTCGACACCATCGAAATCTGGACGAGCAACAACGGTTACACCATGGTGTTCACCCGGGCGGGCTGAACCCGAGGAGGACACTGCGGTGACCGGCCGATTCGATGAAGGCCATCTCGGAATCGACTTGGCTCGCTGGAACCGCCGTGTCAGCGCCAGGCCACCAGGTGGGTCAGATGCTCGGCAGCACGAGTAGCGCTTCGTCTGCATCGAGGGCGAAACGAACGATCGCGTCCACATGGTCGAGGAGCAGCCTTCGGATCGTCGATGTCGAAGCGTTTCCGACCTTCAGCCACACAACTTTCGGCGGTGGCCCGTGCAGAAATGCGAGCTGCCTGAAGTCTGAGTCCTTGGAGACGATGACGAAGCCACGCGTTCGGGCGAAGTCCCAAATCTCCGCGTCGGTCGCAACGTCCAAAGCGACGGCCGTGGTGTGCTCACTCTCGGGGAACACGTGCCGTACCTGGCCAACGAGGTGCGTGGCAGGTTTTGATCGAACAGCAGCTTCACGCCGTTGCAAGCCGGCGTTCACGGACGGCCGCGAACTCGATGGCTGCCCGAACATCGTCGGGTGTGAGCTCCGGGAAGTCCGCGACGATCTGCTCCGAGGTCATGCCGGAGGCCAGATACTCCAGCACGTCGTACACAGCGATACGAGTGCCGAGAAAGCACGGTTTTCCGCTGCGGACACCCGGACGGGTCTCGATGAAGGCGGCGAGTTCCACCGCCCCAACCTAGTGCTGACGTGCAGCGAAGTGTCGTGCAGCCGACTGCTTCGGCAGCACGAATCATCTTCCGGTCACTCACGGAGCGAACCGTCATGTCGGAATATGACGGCCGCGGCCGTACCACCGCGCAACCCGTACCGCATCTACTCCGCGGCGTCCCTCGGGGATGCGATCCGCCACTATCGCAGTGACGCGGGTCTGACGCAGGCCCAGCTCGCCGAGGCGGTCGGCGTCCAACGGACGTACCTGTCCGAGCTGGAAGGCGGCAAGGAAACCGAGCAGCTCGCACGGGTCCTGCGCATCTTCCGACACCTCGGTGTGCGAATGACCGTCGACAAGGCGGATTGGTAGCGACCGGTCAGCTTGCCGTCTGGCTCTACGGCACCAAGGTGGCAACGATCGACCGCGAGCGAGGCCACCCGCGCCTGTCGTATTCGGACGAGGCGCTTGCCACCTGTGCTCTCGGTAGCTCGCTCCTTTCGCTGTCGCTCCCCGTCAGTGATCGCCGATCGCGTCGCGCAATGCCAGATGAACGTCGGATCCCGCGCCGCGTAGGAATTCGATCCACGCGGAGGCGCCGACTGTCAGTTCGAGTGCGCCGCGCTGATGTCGGGTGGTGCGCCGCGCATCTCGGAAAGGGCGCCGTCCCAGCCGGAACCTTCCATCTCGAGCACCTCGCCGGCCACGAGCAGATCGCGCGAGGTTCGACGGAGCGCGAAGTCGATCGCGGCCCGCTCGGAGTCCGGCGGGTGCGGGTGCACCACCGCGCTGATCAACGAGTCGTCCATATTCCCGTTGGTTCGCGTCATGACACCACCCTACGGACCGATACACAGCGCGATCGCCGCAAGCACGGCGACTCCCATGGAAGTCCGCGCGTTCCGTGCCCGACATCGCGCGGCGAACACCGGCCACCATCAACTCATGACAGCTCACATCGCTCGCCGCTTCGCCGTGGCCCTCGCAGGGATCGCGCTCG
>JAFDWI010000023.1 GCA_018268545.1 Actinomycetota bacterium | reverse complement strand
GACCCGTTCGCGTTCGTCGAGGTCACCCCAACGGTCCGCGACGTCAGCCGACCCGACAGATCATATCCGGTGACGGTCGAATCACCGTTCCCGTCAGTGACCTTCACCGGATCACCAGCCTGGTCATACACGGTTGCGGTTGTTTCCGCGCCAGCCAAACCCAACCGGGGACCGATCGTCCCAGTCGGTCGGCCGTCATCATCGAAGAACGTGTCGGTCACACCGCCCGCCAACGTGTGCACCGAAAACCCTGCCGCGACCTTGCCAGTGCCAATCGACGCCAACCCGACACCCGCGACCGTGTCCAGATCCGAATCTGTGACCGCACCCTGCCCGTAGTTCGGACCCGACAGTGAATCAACCTGCAACACCCCGTTGATGTACACCAAAACATACGGCCCTGACGTCACCACCAACACCCGATCACCCGTGTGCACCGGATCCGAATACGTCGCTTCAAGGGACACCGTCCCGTTCACCGTTTTGTACAACGCCCAACCGTTGTAACCAGCCAACTCGCGTAACACAAAAAAGTTTGATGCATCCTGCACCCGGAACGCCAACCCTGCCGAGTTCGAGCTGCCATCCGCGACAATCATCGACACACCCAACCCTTGCGTAGCCGGATTCCCACCCGGACCGGGCACACTCGCCAACGCCAACGAACCCGACCCGGACGCCACCCCCGGTGTCGTCGACCACGAACCAGCCTGCGTCGACCACGCCTCCCCCGTCGCGGTGGAACCCAACGACGAACCCGAACGCACGAACCCGTCGCCGATCGGATCCCCATTCGCATCCAACGACTCCAACACCCCACCCGCCGGGTTCACCACCTCCACACTCCGATGCGCGGCCGTGCTCCCACCCGGCGCGTTCCCCGCCGGTGACACCGTCCACACCCGGTTCCCGACCGGATCATACCCGAACGTGGATTTGCCGTCCGGACCCGACACCGACAGCGGCTCACCCGAAACCGGATCATATGTGGTCGACGTGACCGTCCCATCGGCCGCGACCGAACCCGTCACATCCCCAGGATGCGACGGGTCACCAAAGGAGTTCACCACACCCGGCGACACACCCGGATGGGTATCCCACGGTGTCGCCGACGACGCCAACACCCCCGGCGCTTCCCACACGTAACTGGTGGTCACGTTCGCCGGATCCGTCACCGACGACGGATCACCCGCCGCATCATAAGGCCCATACGATGTTGTATTCCCCACCGGGTCCGTCACCGACTTCACATGCCCATTCGGATAATACGCGTACACCGTGGTGTTCCCCGACGGGTCCGTCACCGACGCCCCACCCGAGGTCACCGGATCATACGAAAACGATGTCGTCGACGCGGAAGTTCCCGAACCACGCGTCACAGACACCAGATAGCCCTCTTGAAACACCTCGGTCTCCACCCGCACCGTCGAATCCCCCGGGCTCTGCGGTTCGGTAATTGTCGTCGAGTACTGATCCGACCCCGCACCCGGAGCCGAATACGCGAACTGCAACGCTGCCTTCGGGTCCGTCGGTGCACCACCCGCCGCCGCAACCGCAACCGGACCCCACTGCGCGACCACCCGACCCGAAGAATCATACGAGTTCACGGTCTCACCGCCCGCCGGGTCCGTCATCGACGTCATCTCATCACCCGCACCATACGCGTACCCCCATGCGCCGCCACCCAGCGATGACGCACCCGACAGCACCGTGTGGCCCGTCACCGAATCGACCCCATAGGCGTACCTCACTGATCTTCCCGCACCATCGGTCACCGAAGTCGCGTGACCGTTTCCGTCCAACGCGATCGACAACGACTGGACACCCGACGAATCCGTCACCACCAACGTTCCCGGCAAACTCGCCGGCCACGCCAACGTCGTCACATACCCGTTCGTGTCCGACGCCGCAACAAGGCGACCCTGCGAATCGAAACAAAACGTGTCAGTACCGGCGCGCACGACCCGCCACGCAACCCCAGACACTGAACCGCAACCCGGCACACCCGAACCCGACACTGCGCTCAACGACGCGAACACATTCGATGGAACCGACCACCCACCCTTCCCATCGGAAGTGAACAACACTTGCGCACCCGACTCCTGAACGAGAGCGACACCCGACGAACCCGGCGGAGACCCCGGTGGCATCAACGGATTCAAATTCAACGAAACCCCATAATTCCAGGACCAGCCCGGACCGAACATCGACCCCACACCCGCTTGCGCCGCCAAAGAATTATAGGTACGGGAAACCTTCAACGACGGCCCACGACCCGCAACACTCATATCAGTGAACGACCGATAAAAATTACCGGTCTGCGCATCCACCGGATCAGCCAACGACTCCAAATAATGCGAAACAAAACACGTGTTACAAAACATTGCCGGATTCACCCCACCCAACAAATTCGCGTACGACAACGGCAACACCGCACCCGCCGCCCGATAATGCGCCGCGACCTGAATCGCGGTCAACGCCGACGGATACACCGCCACGTCACTCATCAACACCGGACCATGATCGCAATCACCCCCACCAACCGCCATCAACGACATCACCGAATTCGATCCCGGCCAAGGAAACGTTTGCTGAGACCCACCCGCGGGAACCCCATCAACATACAACTCAAGCGCCGACCCATCATACGTAAACGCAACATGATGCCAACCCGTGCCCACCGCATACGAAATCACCCCACCATAATTTCCCGTCGAAAAATCACCCTGCGACTCACTGAGCTCCGGACCGTCAACCTGAAGGTTACGGAACACATTCGAACCCGAATACTCGTCAAAGATGGAGCCACCACACCCATCCTCGTCATTCACCCAAGCATCCACCGACCACGACGACTGCTCAAACCAACCCGACCCCACATTCACCTCATCAGCATGATTCCCGGTCGCGTTGTCAACCTCCAACGCATCCGTCCCCGCCCATACCCCAGACGTCACCGTCGAAAAATCCGCCGGCACACCCCCGAGCACACCATTACTACCCGCAGGCGCACCAGACGCCACGTTTGCCAAATTCGACAACCCGTGCAACTGCCAATACCCCACCGCACCATCACCCTTCACCGCGTTCGCGTAAGACGCCGCGTAACTCGGCGCCAACGCCATCCGAGCAGCCTTCGACCCCGAACCCCCCGTCGAAGTACGACCGGCTAACAACCCCGACGGACTCGGAGAACCCCACAACCCCACCTCCGACGACACGCCCCCAGTCGACACCTTGCCCTTGGGCACCCGCCCACGCGACCCGACCCCCGGCACCGACGTCGATGAACTCGAACCCTTCGCCCCCGCCACCGTCGTCGACGGCGGAGT
>JAFDWI010000239.1 GCA_018268545.1 Actinomycetota bacterium | reverse complement strand
CGATCCGGGTCGGGAAACCGGCACTCCACGCGCTCCTCGAGTTCTGGCTCGCGCGTTCGAGACCCGGTGCCCGCGCGCACCTGGTCGTCCACAAACATCTCGGGTCGGACTCACTGGCACGTTGGATCGACGGCCGGGGCTTCGCCGTGGTGCGACTCACCTCCACCGAGGGCTATCGGATCCTCGAGGTCACCGTTCCTTCCGGCGGCGCCGCATGAAGCAGCTCGGCTCGACCGAACTCAAACGCCTGCACCGCGGGTGGCGCCGTCGGACCACGAACCGCATCGCGCTCGTCCTCGCCGGCCTCTCCCAGCCCTACAACGTCGGAGCGATCCTGCGCACTGCGGCTGCATTCCGGGTCGAAGAGATCTGGCTCGTCGGCGAAACGCCCGGTCCGGAGCACAACAAGGTCGCGAAGACGGCGCTCGGGTCGGAACGCTACGTGCAACTGCATCGTTCACCGGATGCGGCTCACGCGATCGATGCGGCCCGATCGAGCGGTTACCGCTGCATCGGCCTGGAACTCGCCGATGCGGCCCGGCCGTTGCACGAGACCGACTGCGAAGGCGACATCGCACTCGTGATCGGCCACGAAGACCGCGGCCTGACCGCCGGTGTGCTCGAGGCGTGCGACGCGGTCGCGTACCTCCCCCAGTTGGGCCGGATCGGTTCGTTGAACGTCGCCACGGCCACGTCGATCGCGTTGTACGAGCTGCGCCGCCAGGGTTGGATCGACCCCGATGATCCAGCCTGAACCGACCCGTCTCACGTGCGCCGGATCGGGCATCGTCGCCTGGATGTTCCCGGGGGGTGCGCCCGACGCTCCGACGGTGATCGCGCTCCACGACCTGACCGCGAACGGTCTGTGGTTCGGCGACCTCGCCGCCGTGCTCGCCGACCGGGTCAGGGTCGTTGCTCCGGATCTGCGCGGGCGCGGTGCTTCGCGAAGTGCCCCGGGCGCCGCGTCCCTACACGACCACGTGACCGACATCGTCACACTCACACGGCGACTCGGCACCGACCGGTTCACGATCCTCGGCCACGGCACGGGCGCGCTGCTCGCACTGCTGGTTGCTGCCGCACAGCCCACGCTCGTGGAGGCCGTCGTGGTCCTGGACGGACCACCGGTGATCAGCCTCGACGACCGCGACGATCCGTTCGCGTCGGCGGCCCGGGTCGATCCGGGAATCCGTCGAATCGGCCGCACCTTTTCGCACCGCGACGAACTCGTCGCGACGGACATCGCCTCGGGCCGGCTGCCCCGGGCCGGGATGTCCCGACTCCTCCGCCGTGCGGTCGAGGCCGAGGTCGTCGGATCCGGGTTCGGTTGGCAGGCGCGCATCGACCGGTACGCGTTGCGGCACGACATCCAGTGGTTCGCGCGGACCGAACCGCCCACCACGGTCGGGTCGCCCATCGTCGCACTCACCGCACGCCACGGTTTTCGACGAGACGATCCCCCGGTCGCCGCCGTCGCCGTCGCACCGTCACACGTGATCGACACCACCCACACGGGTCTGCTCTGGGACGACGGCGCGCTTCGCATCGTCGCCTCCGCGATCATCGGCAGTGTCGAATCGCCGACGATCGGTGGCACGCCGGTGCGCTGACCGCCGCCGACCAGGGCCCACCCCGTGTGGACCGAACCTCGCGGTGCGTCAACTGCGGACGTTCACGACGAAGATCTTGTCCTCGGCCGGCGACGTTCCGCAGCCACCGCCGGCATCACCGAAGATCACCCCCGATTTCACGCCGACCTCGTTGAAGGTCATCGAAACCGTGTCGCCCGGGCCGACATTGAACAACCCGAACCGTGCGATCTTCGTGTCGTCGTTCCGGACTCGGATGCTGTCACCCACGTGGAGATCGATCCGACGCGGGATGATCTTCGGGTCCTCGCCACGTGCGACTCGATCGGCGGTGCCGGCCGGGATCACGAAGTCGTGCACGACGGACCGAGGCGCGGTCGAAGTGGTCGGCGCAACGGTCGTCGGCGACCGCACGACGCTCTCGGAGTTCCCGCGACAGCCGCCGAGTGCGAACGCCGTGGCGAGCATCACCGCTGCGATCGCGGCCGTGCGCAGATGACCGGTCACGGCCATCGGGTGAACCAGCTCCATCGCCTCACGGCTTCCTCACCGTGACCGGCACGCCCACGGCGCCCGCGTGTGCGAAGCGGACCGTGATCCGGAACGTGTCGCCGGGAACCAGGTTGCGCCGGAGGCCCATCACCATCACGTGATAGCCGCCGGGGGCCAACGCAACCTGCCCGCCGGCCGGCACCGGAATCGAATCGACCGGTCGCATCGTCAACATCCCGCCGCCGGCCATCGTCGTCGGTGGCATCCCGGAGCCTTCACCGCCGTGCATTCGGTTCTGCTCGGACATCGGCGCGTGCGAGTCCTTCGTCGTCTCGTGGATCCCGACCGAGTCGGCGAGCCCCGTGGGCAGGTCCACGCCGACGAGCGAGTCGGCGGTCCCGGCACCGTGAATGGTCAGATAGATCGCGGTGTTCTCTCGGGCCGAACCGGGGCGTGCCCAGGCGCCGGTCACGGTCAACCGGGCAGGATCGGAACTTCGGGTGCTCGTACCGGACGATCCCCCGCTGCCCCCGCACCCGGCGGCGACGAGGAGCAACAGGACGCCGATGATCGCGCCCGCATGTCCGATGGTCAGACGGCTGTCGGGTCGGGTGGTGGTCTGCATCATCTTGCTCCTCGGGGTTCGGGACGATCGCCGTCGAGCAGTCGTCGCAGGTCATGCTCGATCGCATCGGGTCCGGTGCCGTACGGCCAGGTCAAGACGACCATGCCCTTCTCATCGACGGCGTAGAGGTCGCCGCTGTGGCTCACCTGGAGGCGGCCCTCGCCGTCGGTCCATGTCCGGTACTCCGCGCCGAACACGTCGGCCGCGGTACGGAGCCGGACCGGGTCGGCCTCACGAATCGCGATCCCGTGGGGAAAGTATCCGTGGACGTACCTCGTCAGTACCGGCGCCGTGTCGCGTGACGGGTCGACGGTGACCATCCCCGGCACAACCCGGGCCGCGTCGGCCGCGCTCTGACGCGAAATCGCGGCTTTCAGGTTGGAGAGCGTCATGGGACAGACGTCCGGGCATTGCGTGTAGCCGAAGAACACGACCAGGAAACCGCCGGGTCGAGCGGCCAACCGCGTGGTGGCACCCCCGGGCGGCGGCGAAGCCACGGTCGACACATGGGTGGGCGGGTTCCGCACGTAACCGAGGAACGAACGTG
>JAFDWI010000238.1 GCA_018268545.1 Actinomycetota bacterium | reverse complement strand
TCGACGTCGCTGCGCGGCTTGGGCACGTGTTTCGCGGCGTCACCGACCACGTAGGTCCGATCCCCGGTCGCCTGTGCGAGCAACCCCGCAACCTGATCCCAGCTCATTCCGGTCCCTTCGCCTTGGATCTTGCCGTTCGCACCGTTGATCGCGATGACATAGGGCGACCCGGGAACCTGGTAGTCGGTCCAGGCAGTACTCGAACAGACCAGATCGATGCCCCGAGGGGCGAGTTCGGCGAGCTTCGCCGGACTCTCCTCGGACAGATCCTTCGCGACGATCACGATGCGGGTCCGCGGGGGAAGGGTGACGCCGTCACCGGCGAATGCCGCCCAGAATCCCTGGCACGTCAGACATCCCGACGACAGGAAGACGAGGATCGTGTCGTGGTCGACGCCGCTGACCGCGAACACGGCCTGTTCGTGGTCGAGGGTCTCGCCGACCACACGACGGGCCGGGGCGAATGGATCCTCGAGCCGCACGGGCGCAGGACCCGGGTCGTCGCGGACGATGCCGTCGCTCTCGAGCTCGTGCAGGCGGCGGAGGATCGCGGCGTGGCTCCGGAGCAGTCCGAACACGAGGACGACGACCAACGCGAGGATCGCCAGGTTCGCAATGGCCAATGCGGTCACGCGGTGTGCCTCCCTGCAGTCTCGAATGTGTCGCCCGTCACTCTACCGCCTGTCGAGCCGAGATCGATCGACCCGGTCACGGCTCGTCGGGTGCGAGGATCTCGGTCGCCTCGAGCAGCAGCTCCGGGAGCAGGGTGAGTGCGATGACAAGGGTCGCGGCGAGGACACCCGCGGCGACGAAGACGGCGATCGGGGTCATGACGAACGATTCCGGTGGCCACCGGATCGAGGCTGCGACGCAGGCTGCGACGGAGAGGTTCAACACGACGTGGATCGGGTGGACCGGGGAGCTCGATGCACCGAAACAGCCACACGACGCGGCGCTGCCCTGGCGGGCGCGCAGGCGCGCCGAGAACCCCGCGAACCCTGCGTACGCACACGCGAGCGCGCCGAGTGCGACGGGCGAGCCGGTGGCGACGACGACCGCTGCGAGTGCGATCTCGACGCCTCCGAGGACCCGGACAGCGGTGGTGTTCCCGGGCAGTCCGGCATTTCGGAGCGCGTCGGCCGTGCCGTCGGGATGGCGGATCTTCGCGATGCCGGCCACGGCCAGCACGATCGCCGCGGCGGTCACCACCGCGCTCAGCACGGGTGCTCCCGGGTCGCCATCGCACCGATCGTAGTCGCCGACCCGGCGCCCGCGTTCGATGGGCCGCGTGGCCGGCGCGCCGGGTCGCCGGACCACGCCGATAGGTGGGCGCTATGGCAGCGATCGAAAAGATCAATCGTCCGTGACTATGTAAACGATTGGATCGGATATACAGTGCCTATCAACATCCCTGAACCCCCGAGGTATCCCGATGACTTCCGTCAACTCCAAGATCCAGCCGTTCACCGCCACGGCGTTCCACGCGGGCGAATTCGTCGAGGTGTCCGATGCGGACCTCGCGGGCAAGTGGTCGGTCGTGTTCTTCTACCCGGCCGACTTCACGTTCGTGTGCCCGACCGAGTTGGGAGACCTCGCCGACAACTACGCCGAGTTCCAGCGGCTCGGCGTCGAGGTGTACTCGGTTTCCACCGACACGCACTTCACCCACAAGGCTTGGCACGACGCATCCGACACCATCGCCAAGATCACCTACCCGATGATCGGCGACCCCACGGGGCGCGTCACCAAGAACTTCGGCGTCATGCGGAAAGGTCAGGGCCTGGCCGATCGCGCGACGTTCCTCATCGACCCCGACGGCGTCGTCCAGTTCACCGAGGTGTCCGCCGAAGGAATCGGCCGCAACGCAGTCGAGCTGCTCCGCAAGATCAAGGCCGCGCAGTATGTCCGCTCCCACCCGGGTGAGGTCTGCCCTGCCAAGTGGGAAGAGGGTGACGACACCCTCGCTCCGTCGCTCGATCTCGTCGGAAAGATCTGACCGACTCCCGACCGGCGACCGAGGTGGTCGGGCATCTCCGGTGCCTCGACCACCTCGGGCGTCGAACCCGCTCCAGATCGGAAGAAGGATCACCGTGCTCGACGCGAACCTCACCACCCAACTCACCGAGTACCTGACCCGGGTCACGCAACCGATCGAGCTGGTTGCGTCGCTCGACGACAGCCCGAAGTCCGTCGAACTCGCCGAGCTTCTCGAACAGATCGCCTCGCTGTCGGACTCGGTGAGCTACATCCGCGCCGACGACGACGACCGTCGACCGTCGTTTGCGATCCGACGGGTCGGCACGGACATCGCGGTGCGGTTCGCCGGCGTGCCGTTGGGTCACGAATTCACGTCCCTGGTGTTGGCGCTCCTGCAGGTCGGCGGTCACCCTTCGACAGCATCCGCCGACGTCATCGACGCCGTGAAGGCGATCGACGTCGACATCCACTTCGAGACGTTCTTCTCGCTGAGCTGCCAGAACTGCCCCGACGTGGTCCAGGCGCTCAACCTGATGGCGGTGCTCAACCCCCACATCACCCACACAGCGATCGACGGTGCCGTGTTCCCCGATGAAGCCGAGGCGCGGGGTGTCCTGGCCGTACCGACCGTGTTCCGCGACGGCGAGCTGTTCGAATCGGGACGCATGACCCTCGCCGAGATCGTCGAACGGATCGACACGCGCGCGGCGGATCGGGCCGCCGCGGTGCTCGATGCGAAGGAGCCCTTCGACGTGCTGATCGTCGGGGGCGGTCCGGCGGGCGCTGCCGCCGCGATCTACGCGGCACGCAAAGGTGTCCGGACCGGCCTGATCGCCGAACGCTTCGGCGGTCAGGTGCTCGACACGATGTCGATCGAGAACTTCGTCTCGGTGCCCGCTACGACCGGTCCGAAGTTCGCGGCGGCCCTCGAGGCACACGTCGGGGCTTACGACGTCGACGTGATGACCCGCCAACGGGTCACGCGCCTCCTGCCCGCTACTGGGGCCGGGCGACTCCACCGTGTCGAAACCGCCTCGGGCGCGACCCTCGATGCTCGTACCGTCGTGTTGGCGCCGGGCGCGACGTGGCGAACCCTGAGCGTGCCCGGCGAAGACGACTACCGGAACGCCGGTGTGACCTACTGCCCACACTGTGACGGCCCGCTGTTCAAGGACAAGCGCGTCGCGGTGGTCGGTGGTGGCAACTCGGGTGCCGAAGCCGCCATCGACCTCGCCGGTGTTGCCGCTCAGGTGACGTTGATCGAGTTCGACCCGACCTTGCGTGCGGACGCGGTGTTGCAACGCAAGATGGCGACCCTCGCCAACGTCGACATCGTCACGAACGCCGCCACCACCGCCGTGCACGGCGACGGCGCGAAGGTCACCGGCCTCGCCTACACCGACCGCGCCGACGGGCTGGCACACACGATCGAGCTCGACGGCGTGTTCGTCCAGATCGGGCTTGTGCCGACCACCGGTTGGTTGGAAGGGACGGTCGAGTTGACCGGGCGAGGCGAGATCGTCGTCGACGACCGCGGCGCCACGTCGGTGCCCGGCGTGTTCGCGGCCGGAGACGCGACGACCGTCCCCTTCAAACAGATCGTGGTCGCGCTCGGTGCCGGAGCCACCGCCGCCCTGAGCGCGTTCGATCACCTCATCCGCGAGGTCGCCGACACCGACGCCGAGGACGACACGGTTGCCGCCGCGGCGGTCGGCTGAACGACTCTAGAGTGCGGCCTCGATGAACCTTCGGGACCTCGAGTACCTGGTCGCGCTCGCCGATCATCGACACTTCGGTCGGGCGGCAGAGGCGTGTTTCGTGTCGCAACCGACGCTGTCGACGCAGATCAGAAAGCTCGAGGCCGAACTCGGCGTCGCGTTGATCGAGCGCAATCCGCGTCACGTGACCCTCACCGAGGTGGGCCGTGTGGTCGTCGACCACGCCCGGTCGGTGCTCGCCGAGACCGCCGTGATCCGCACCGTCGCCGACCAGGCCGGCGACCCGGAGGCGGGCAGCATCCGGCTCGGCATGTTTCCGACGCTCGCGCCGTACCTGTTGCCGCACGTGGTTCCCGCTCTCAGCGAGCGGCTCCCGCGCCTGGAGGTGCTGCTCGTGGAGGACAAGACCGACGCTCTGGTGGCACGCCTCGTCGACGGCAGCCTCGATGCAGCAGCGCTCGCCGTGCCGATCCACACCCCGAACCTGCACTCCGAGGTGCTGTTCGACGAGGACTTCGTGCTCGCTGCTCCGCTCGGTCACGCGCTGGCGTCGGGCCACTCGAGGATCTCGATCGATGAGATGATCGGCGAGGACCTGCTGCTGTTGGAGGACGGTCACTGCCTCCGCGACCAGGCGCTGGAGGTCTGCCGTCTCACCGGCGCAGCCGAGCGCCGCGGCTTTCGGGCCACCAGCTTGGCGACCCTTTCCCAGATGGTGTCCGCCGGTGTCGGCGTGACATTGCTGCCGGATCTCGCGGTTCGACCGCCGACGGTCGAAAACCCCCGCATCGTGATCCGCCGTTTTGCCGACCCGGTCCCGCATCGGTCGATCGCACTGTTCTGGCGACCCACGAGCGTGTACCGAGACGTGCTGGCGACGGTCGCGCAGGTGATCCGAGAACGGGCGATCGAGGTGCTCTCCACGGACGCGTGAGGCGATGTCACCGGGGTACGGTGCACGACGATGACCGACGTGGTGGTGCGACCTTATGAACCGGCCGACCGGGCTGCGGTTCGCCACATCTGCTTTCTGACCGGGTTCGCCGGCGATCCCGTGGACTACCAGTGGGCCGACGAGGAGAGCTTCGCCGATCTGTTCACACTCTGGTACACCGAACGTGAGCCCGGGTCGATCCTCGTCGCCGAGTCCGAAGGCCTCGTGAAGGGGTATCTGCTGGGATGCCACGACTCCTCGCTCCCGTGGCCGCTCGAACAGATCGCGATGCGCCACGTCCGTCACCGCGGCCTTGCGTTCCGTCCCGGAACCGCCGGTTTTCTGTGGCGTACCGTTGCCGATGCGGCGGGCGACCGGATCCGCCACGGGACGCGCCCGGTCGATCATGAGTTCCACGACCCCGCCTTTCCGGCGCATCTGCACATCAACCTGCTCCCCGAGATCCGACGTTCCGGTGCCGGGCGGGCCCTCGTGTCCACCTGGCTCGATCGGCTGCGATCCGAGGATGTGCCGGGGTGTTTCCTGCAGACCCTGCACGAGAACACGCGGGCCGTCGCCTTCTTCGAGGCGATGGGATTTCGCCGGCACGGGGACCCGATCCTCATGCCGGGGGAGCGCAGCCCATCCGGCGCGCGGGTACACGGCCTGACGATGGTGCAGACGTTGCGATGATCACCGTGCACCTGGTCGACGGCACGTACGAACTGTTCCGTCACTACTTCGCCGTACCGTCGTTCACCACGGCGGAGGGCCGAGAGGCCGGCGCGGTGCGCGGGGTGTTGCGGTCGGTCACCGCGATGCTCGACGGCGGCGCCACCCACATCGCCGTCGCGACCGACCATGTCGTCGAGTCGTTCCGAAATGAACTGTGGCCCGGCTACAAGACCGGCGAAGGTGTGCCCGAGGATCTGTTCGCGCAGTTCTCGATGCTCGAAGCGGTGCTGGAGGTCGCAGGGTTCGCCGTGTGGCCGATGGTCGACGGCGAAGCCGACGACGGTCTCGCCACGGGGGCCGCGATCGCAGCGGCCGATGATCGGGTCGGGCGGGTGCTGATCTGCACCCCCGACAAGGATCTCGCGCAGTGCGTGGGCGGAAAGGTCGTCCAGTACGACCGACGCGCCGATGTGGTGCGCGACCGCGACGGCGTGCGTGAACGATTCGGGGTCGAACCGGCATCGATCCCCGACTACCTCGGCCTTGTCGGTGACACCGCCGACGGGTTCCCCGGGTTGAAGGGGTGGGGTGCGAAGTCGGCGTCGGTGGTGCTCGCCCGATACCGGCGTCTCGAGGACATCCCGGCCGATCCGTCCGATTGGGACGTGTCGGTCCGGGGCGCCAAGGGACTCGCCGAGCGGTTGATCGCCGACCGCGAGCTCGCCGAGTTGTTCCGGCGGATCGCGACCGTGCGGTCCGATTCCGACGAGGTGACCGGGACCGTCGACGACTGGCGGTGGACGGGCGTGCGCCCGGAGTTCACCGCCTGGGTCGAAGCGTTGGACGTGCCCGACGTCGCTGCCGCGCTCGCGGCGCGAAGCCGGTCGTTGGTCGGTGGGCCCGCCCACGACACCTCGGAACCGTTGCGATCATGAGGATCGTCATTCTCGGCGCCGGGTTCGGCGGTCTCGAGGTCGCCACCCGTCTCGTTGATGCGATCGGCGGGCAGTCCGGCGTCGAGATCGTGCTGATCGACCGGTCCGAGGCGTTCGTCGCCGGCGCAGACCACATCGACTTTCTCGCCGGCCGTGCCTCGTTGGCCGACGTCCGTCACCCTTTCGCCGAATCGATCGACCCGAGGGTCCGGTTCGTCCACAGCGACGTGCACCGGATCGATGTGGCACACCGGCTGGTCGAGACCACCGAAGGGTCATTCGAAGCCGACGTACTCGTCGTTGCGCTCGGCGCCGAGCTCGATGTCGCCGCGACCCCGGGCCTTGCCGAGGCAGGCCACGAGTTCTACAGCGTCCCAGGTGTGCTCGCCGCCAGACGCGCGCTCGATGCCTTCGAGGGCGGTCAGGTCGTGATCGGCGTGTGCGGCACGCCCTACAAGTGTCCGCCGGCGCCTGCCGCAGCGACCCTCGCCATCCACGACGTGCTCGTGCAGCGCCGTGTCGCCAAGCGCACCGAGGTGACCTTGGTGATGCCCACGGCACGGCCGATTCCTCCGTCGCCCGATGCATCCGACGCGGTGCTCGCCGCGTTCGACCACCTTGCGATCACCTGGCGCCCGGAAACGGGAATCGAGCGTCTCGATCCGGCGCGACGGGTTGCGATGACCACCGGGGGCGATGAGATCCCCTTCGAGTTGTTCTTCGGGGTACCGGTGCATCGGGCGCCCGATGTGGTGATCGCCGCAGGGCTCTGCACCGACGGATGGGTCCGGGTCGACCCGGCGACGATGGAAACCGCCCACTCCGGGGTGTACGCGGTGGGGGACCTCGTCGACATCGGTGCACCGAAGGCCGGCGTGTTCGCCCTGGCGCAGGCGGCGGTGGTCGCCGCTTCGGTCGTCGCCCGGTTCCGTGGCGAGGTGGACCCGGTGCGTGGGTCCGACACGGGCGTCTGTTACCTCGACATCGGTCGTGGTCGCACGAATGCCATCGAGGTGACGTTCGAACCTGGTGGGGCAACGAACGTCGTGTGGCATGGGCCGTCTCCGGCGGTCACCGAGGCGAAGGCGCGTGATGCGCTGGACCGGGTCCGACGCTGGTTTCCTCGTGAGATCGGTGACCGGTGAGGTGGCCGTTGCGGCGGCGTGTCAGGCGGGTTGGACCGGTCCGGCGCTGGGGACCGGTGACGGGAGCGGCCCGGCACCGGGGCAGACGGGTGTGTCGAACACGGCGGTCGCGATGGCGCAACCCGGAGCCACGCTCGATCTGGGTGCTCGCGGTGTGCTCACCTACGACCAATCGAACTGTGACATCTATTTGTCGACAAGTTCGACCACGACGTTGTTCGCGGGCGACGGGACCTGTGGTGACTCCGGCGACGACGGCCCGGCAACCGCTGCGTCGATCCAGGTCTACATGCCGCCGTTCTGAAGTGGATTGCAGCTCGACGCTTCCGGCGATGTGCTTTTCTCGAACGCGAATGCGAACGCAAACCCAGGTGTCGCCCGACGGATCGACGCCTCTGGCACCATTTCGTCCATCACGATGCCGCTCCCGCTGAACGAGTACCCATTCGGTGCGGTCCCGGCGGACAACGGTGGGGTGACGTACGTCGTGTTGAATCGCTCGAACATCGATGCCGCCTCCTATGACATCCGCACGGTCGACCCCGATGGGACCGATCACCTGGTGACGAGCATCACCGGCCCGGGAGTCGGCGGATATCCGACCGCTTTCGTGAAGCTCGGCGCCGACCATTGGGTGGTGGTCAGCGGGAAGTCCGGTACCCCCAGTTTTCCGTCGACGGACCCCGAGGTTCGTTTCGACGTCGACAACGGCACCGTGACGGCGACCGATCTGGTGACCCCACCCGGGATCTCCGCGACCGGCTACGTGTTCGTCGACAGCGCGGACGCGGCCGGGAACCTCTATGGGGTGTCGGCAAACCTCACGAGCGGATTTGCCGGTAATCGGGTGTTCCGGATCGCGCCGGACGGGACGGTGGCGGTGATCGCGGGGACCGGCGTGCCCGATCCGGCGAACGCTCGCCAGTCCGGGATGGGATCCACGTTGAACTTGTCGGCGACCTATGCCGAGGCGACCGACAACGGCAACCTGTTGATCTCGTCGGGGCACGTCGTCTACACGATGGTGAACGCCGCACAGGCGCCCGCCGTCACCGCCGCCGGAAGCTGAACGCGCAGGCGATCCGGCCCGTTCAGGCGTCGCCGGTCAGGGCGCGACCGCGAGCATCGCGTCGGCGATCTCGGTGTTGCGACGGAACTCGCGCACCAGGTTCTGGTCGAGCCCGCTGGTGACGTAACAGCCCGACAATCCGGTCGCCGGATCGGCGAACGCGAGTTGACCGCCGGCGCCGTTGTGCCCGAACGCGCGCGGCGAGTTGACCGTGCCGAAGCCCCGCAATGCGCTGAACCCGTCGTCGCCCGCGACGACGAGGCCCAGGGTTCGGCTCGCCGGAACACCGGACGGGTCGGGGAGCATGCTGCGGACGTGTCCGGTGCCGTCCGCGAGCACCTGCGGGTCCCACAATCCACCCGGATTGTGGAGCAGACCCTGGTACAACATCGCGAGATCGGCGGCGTGGACCACGGCACCACCGCCGGGCACCCCTTGTGCCCGGGCTTTCGGGTGGTTCAGTGAGGTCAGTGCCCACAGGACGATCTCGGTCGGGATCGGCTGCTGATCGCGCACCTGGTCGCCGAAGGCCGCCGCCAGCTCGTCGATCGAGGCCGCTTCGCCGACGCCGACCACCTCGGCGATGTCGTCCTGTTCGTCCAGGGGGATGCCGAGCAGTCGCGGCAGCCCGAGTGGGTCGGTCACCAGGCGCTGGATCACCTCGCGGTAGTCGTCGCCGGTGACCTCCTCGATGATGTCGCAGAGGACCCAGTGCGCCGAGACCGGGTGGTAGACGTAGCGCTCGCCGGGTGGGAACTCGAGCTGCCAGTCGGCGTACGCAGCGCACCGGTCCGCGTGGGTGCGCCATTGGCTCGGGCCGAGCGGCGCCATCGGAAAACCGCCGGTGTGCAGGAGCACCTGTTCGATGGTGACGCCGTCCTTGCCGTTCTCACCGAACGAGGGCAGGTACGAGGCGACCGGCCGGGACACGTCGAGTCCCGCGTCGCCGATCAGCCGCCAGATCGCGGCGACGGTCAGCGCCTTGGTGGCGGAGTAGGGGATGAAGCGGGTTGCCTCGGCCGCGCCGAACGTGGCGTCCACGACGATCTCGCCGTCGATCGCGACGGCGACCTGTGCGGCGGGGAGCAACCCGTCGTCGACCTCGCGTCGGACTCGGGTGAGGAGCGCATCGATGCGGGACGGGTCGACGGAGATGGTTGCCATGGTCGGGAGGGTAGTTCCATGAGACAAGGGGAGGTTGCGCGCCCGCCGTCTAATGCACTACATTAGAACCTGTTCTACCAACTCTCCCAGGAGCACCTCCATGGAATTCGGCCTGTTCTTCAACGGCTACCTGCCCGGCCCGGCAGCCTTCGACCGCGAGTCGGAGCACACGATGCTGATGCGTGAAGCGAGCTACGCGGTGCTCGCCGATTCCCACAACTGGAAGTACG
>JAFDWI010000237.1 GCA_018268545.1 Actinomycetota bacterium | reverse complement strand
GGCGGGGGCAAGTGCGATTGCGCTGGACGGGCCGAAAGGCGTCGGCAAGACCAACACGGCGCAACGACGGACTCAGACCACGGTGCGCTTGGACAATGCCGCCGAGCGCGAGATCATCGCTGCGGACTTCCCCCTCGCGACGCTCCCGCCGCGCGGCACCGTCCTGTTGGACGAATGGCAGCAATTGCCGCAGGTGTGGGACTCGGTGCGGAGGCAGGTCGACGCCGGCGCCGCACCGGGGAGGTTCCTGCTGACGGGTTCGGCGACACCCCGTGACGGGGCCGGGACCCACAGCGGTGCAGGTCGCATTCTTTCGCTGCGGATGCGCCCCATGGGGTTGCACGAGCGCGGCGATGTGACACCCACCGTTTCCTTGCGTGCGCTCCTGGCGGGTGATGCCGACATCGGTGGCTCCGCCACGTTCGGGCTGCGCGACTACGCCGCTGCGATCGTCGACAGCGGCTTCCCCGGCATCATGCGTCAGGGGCCTCGAGTGCGACGGGCACAACTCGATGCGTACCTGCTGCGGATCATCGACCGGGATCTCCCGGATGCGGGATTCGCCGTGCGGAGACCCGAGACGTTGAGGCGATGGTTGACGGCCTACGCCGCGGCATCGTCCACCACGACCGCCTATTCGCGTCTACTCGACGCCACGACGGGAGGTGACGGAGGCCAACCCACGAAGGTCACCACGGCCTCGTACCGCGACCACCTCAGCCGAATCTGGATCGTCGACCCCGTCGCCGGCTGGCTGCCCTCGAACAGCCCGATACGGCGGGCACAGTTGGCACCGAAGCATCAGCTCGCCGACCCTGCACTGGCCGCACGCCTGCTGGGTATCACGGCGGAAGGCCTCTTGAGCGCGCCGGGTGCCCACATGGCCGGTCCGCTGTTCGAGTCACTCGTGACGCTGGGGGTGCGCACCATGGCGCAGGCAGCCGAGGCGCGCGTGTCCCACATGCGCCTCAACGGTGGCGAACACGAGATCGACCTCGTCATCGAAGGTGACGCAGGCCAGATACTCGGCCTCGAGGTCAAACTCTCGCCGACCGTGTCCGCCGCTGACGTTCGCCATCTGCTGTGGTTGCGTCGGCAGATGCCTCGACGTGTCGTCGATCTGGCAGTCGTGACGACGGGGACGACGGCGTATCGCCGCGAGGACGGCGTCGCCGTGATCCCGCTGGCCCTGCTGGGGCCGTGAAGCGGGTCGCTCCTTCCGAGTACGGTCCGCGAGATCTGGCCGACCCGTGAGCGCGCCCGGTGGCGACGTCACCGAGTTCCGCTTCGACGTCTGACCGGCACTTCCGATGTCCGGGTCGCCCCTCACCCGACAAGGTGAGCGGAATGTCAGCCCTCCTGGCGGCCCGGCGTCGGCGATGCTATCGTTACTGCTAGCACAGGAGGTGGTCGGCGATGTCATCCATCATCGTTCGTGGTCTCGACGACGCCGTGAAGCAGCAACTCGCCGCACAGGCGAAGGAGCACGGCCGGTCCATGGAAGCCGAGGTTCGCGCCATCCTCACCAGGGCTGCATCCAGGCCACACATCGGCGTGGCGCTGCTGGCCGCGGCGCAGGATCTCGGCGGCGTCGACGACCTGTCGATCCCGGCTCGCGATGACGTCGCGCGGGCGGTGGACTTCGATTGATCGTCCTCGACACGAACGTCATCTCGGAGATCTTTCGGCCATCGCCGGAGCCGCGCGTCGTGGACTGGCTGGCGAGGCTCGAGGGCGACGTCGCGATCACGTCCGTCACGCTCGCGGAACTGCTGGCGGGTGTGCGACGGCTCCCGGATGGCCGGCGCAAGGATGCGTTGGCCAGGCGCATCGGCGAAGCGATCGAGCCGTACCGGGGCACTCGATCGATGCTTCCGTTCGATGACGTGGCGGCGGATCGGTATGCGGACGTGCTCGTGGCCCGAGAGGATGCAGGAGCACCGATAGCGACAGCCGACGCCCAGATCGCCGCGATCTGCCTGGTGCACGGCGCGACGTGTGCCACGCGCAACGTGAAGGACTTCGCGCACACCGGTGTCGACCTGGTCGATCCGTGGAGTGTCGACCCATGAGCCATCGTTCGGTCGACGTCGATCGGTTGATCGGCCTGATCGAACAGAAGCGGGACGAGCATGCCCGACCCGTCGTCGTCGGTGTGTCCGGGTACGGGGGATCGGGAAAGAGCACGCTCGTGCGCGCCATCGTCGAGCGGTGCCCCACCATGGTGCGCCTGCGAGGCGACGACTTCCTCGACCCGTCACGCTCCCATCAGCGCTCGCCGGATTGGGACGGTGTCGAACGGGAACGACTCGTGCACGACGTGCTCGCGCCTTTTCGTGCCCAGCATGCGGGCACGTTCCGGCGTTACGACTGGTCGCGGCGCGTGCTCGGTGAGCCGGAACCGATTCCGGAGGCCGAGGTCCTCATCGTCGATCTCATCGGGCTCTTCCACCCCGACGCGCTGGCAAGCCTCGACCTGACGATCTGGGTGGATGTCCCGCTCGAGGTCGCGCAGGAGCGGGGCATGTCGCGAGATCGCGCGTCGGGTCAGGACCACGAACAGTCGTGGCAGGAGGTGTGGAGAGCTGTCGGCGTGATTCGCGTCCACACCATCACGATCCAGGCACGCGACGTGGCGCTGGTGGGCCGGTTCTGGCGTGACCTACTGCGATACGAGGTCTGCCCCAATCACAGTGACTCCGTACTGCTGTGTGGAGACGGTCCGTCGCTGCTCATTCAACCGAGTCGGGAACCCGCTGCCGCCGGGAGGATCCACCTCGATCTGCGTTCCGACGAGGCGGGAGTCGAGGTGGCACGTGCCCTCAGCCTCGGTGCACGTCGGGTGGACGTGGGCCAGACCGGACAGGAAGGTTGGACCGTCATGGGCGACCCGGAGGGCATGTGTTCTGTGTGCTCCAAGGAACCCGCGAGTTCGAGGACCTGCAGACTGACGACCCGGGCAGTTGTACGCCGATCGACTGACGAAGCGAAGGGACGGCACGAGCGCCACCGTCCTGCTTGGCCCGTCTGGGACACCACGACTTCGAGGTGTGCGAACCATTGGACCTGAGTGGTACAATGAACTTGTACCAGTTGTCCGGGCGAAGAGGTTCCAAGTATGTCCATCAGCGCAAGCGAGGCGCGCAGGACCTTGTTCCCGCTCATCGAGCGCGTCAAT
>JAFDWI010000236.1 GCA_018268545.1 Actinomycetota bacterium | reverse complement strand
TCGACATGGACTCCGAAGGGCTGTTGTTGGTGACCAACGACGGCGAACTCACCCATCGGCTCACGCACCCTTCCTACGAGGTGCCCAAGGAGTACCTGGCCCAGATCGACGGCAAACTGACGCCCGCCGCATTGCGGCGACTCCGTAACGGCGTCGAGTTGGACGACGGGGTCACGGCCCCCGCGGTCGTGTCGGTCCCCGCGCCGGGGATGCTCCGGCTCGTGATCCACGAGGGCCGGAATCGTCAGGTCCGCCGCATGGTCGCTGCGGTCGGTGCCGAGGTGACCCGCCTCGTTCGCGTGCGGATCGGCCCGATCAGCGACCCGCACCTCGCGCCCGGTGCCTGGCGTCGGCTCGATCGTGACGAGGTCGCCGCCCTCGCCGCCCTGGTGCGGACTCCCGGCCTGCCACCGAATGGTCGAATTTCCGAGGATCGGTAGGATCGGCGTCCGTGAGCAGACACCTACGAGCGATACGTGGCGCAACGACCGTCGACGACGACACGGTCGAGGCGATCGACGCTGCCGTGGTGGAACTGCTCACCGAGGTGTTCGAGCGGAACCACATCGATACGGATGACCTGGTGAGCATCCTGTTCACCGCGACCGACGACATCCACGCGAAGTTCCCGGCGACCTCCGCCCGACTGGTCGGTCTGGGCGATGTGCCCTTGATCTGTGCGCGTGAACTCGACGTCGAGGGTGCGACCGCCCGCTGCGTGCGGGTGATGATCCACCTGGAAACGGAGCTGGATCGTGACGAATTGCGTCATGTCTACCTCAAGGGTGCGTCGGGTCTGCGCGACGACCTCCGGGCATGAGCACGCGCTCGGACCCGAGGGCGACGATCGTCGGAACCGGCTTGATCGGCGCATCGATCGGCGCCGGGCTGCGGGCGCGTGGCTGGCACATCAGTGGCGTCGACATCGCCTCGGGGACCGTTGCTCGGGCGATCGAACTCGGCGCCTGCGATCGCGAGGGGTTCGACCCCGACAGCGACATCGTGTTCGTCGCCACACCCGCTGATGCGGTCGTCACCGAGGTCGGTCGATCCCTCGAAGCGTGCCGCGGAGGAATCGTGACCGATGTCGCCGGCGTGAAGGAGGCGATCGTCACGGCGATCACGGACCCCCGGTTCGTCGGCGGCCACCCGATGGCCGGTTCCGAGGAACTCGGGGTCGAAGGCGCCGACCCGGACCTGTTCGAAGGGGCCGCCTGGGTTCTGTGCCCCGGGCCGACGAGTGACGATGCGTCCTATGCCGTCGTCCGCAGAGCCGTCGCGTCGCTGGGCGCGGCCGTGCTGACGCTCGACCCGGCCGATCATGATCGCCTCGTCGCGGTCGTTTCGCACGTCCCTCACCTGACGGCCGCTGCGCTCATGCGGGTCGCCGACGCCCACGCGGACGACCATGCCGCGCTGCTCCGCCTTGCAGCGGGCGGGTTCCGTGACATGACGCGTATCGCCGCGGGGTCCCCGAACATCTGGCCTGCGCTGTTCGCCCGGAACCGCGACGCGATCGTCACCGTCATCGACCAGCTGCGCGACGAGCTCGGAGCGCTCCGGGACCGTGTTGCCGATGCCGATGGCGCGGAGGTGCTGCGGATGCTCACCGAGGCACAGCGAGCGCGCCGGAACCTGCCGACCCGGCCTTCCGAGACCGGTCCGTTCAGCGAGGTGCGGGTCCTGATCCGGGATCGCCCCGGGTCCATCAAGGACGTGGCGGCGCTCGCCACCGATCTCGATGTCAACCTGGCATCGGCGACCACGATCGACCTCGACGGTGCAACCGGCGGCATGCTGCTGCTCCGGGTGCTCTCGACCGACGCGGCACATCTTCGAGACGGACTCGTCGCCGCCGGCTTCCGGGCGTTCGTCCAGAGCGAAAGCGACCCATGACCGGCGAGGTCCGAGCGATCACCCCTGTCTCGCGGCCTCCCGATGCGACGGTCCGCCCGCCCGGTTCGAAGAGCCTGACCAACCGGGCGTTGCTGTTGGCGGCGTCGGCGAGGGGACGTTCGACGATACGCGGCATCCTTCGGGCCGATGACACCGAGGCGATGGCAGGCGCGTTGCGCGCACTCGGAGCCCGGATCGATCTCGACGGCACAACGGCGACCGTCACGCCCGGGATCGGTGTCGGGATCGGGTCGGGTGTGACCATCGATGCGCGGCTGTCGGGGACGACGGCGCGGTTCATCCTTCCGGTCGCGGCGTCGACCGGTGTTCCCGTCACCGTGGACGGTGGCCCGCCCTTGCGCAGGCGTCCGATGGGTCCGATCCTGGAAGCGCTCCGCTCTCTCGGGGTCGAGGTGGCCGAACACGGTGAACCCGGGTGCCTCCCGGTCACCGTGACGGGCACCGAATTTCGTGGTGGCACCGTCACCGTGTCGGCGGCCCAATCGAGTCAGCTGTTGGGCGGGTCGCTTCTGGTCGGCCCGGCGCTCGAACGTCTGCTCGTGGGGGGCGTCGAAGGTGAGAACGCCGCGCGCACCTTCTTGGACCTCAC
>JAFDWI010000235.1 GCA_018268545.1 Actinomycetota bacterium | reverse complement strand
GGGTCGCCTCGTCGGTCGTCATGGTCCTCGGGATGGGCCTCCTCATCGCCGGTGGCTGAGTCAGCGATCGTGTCCGCTGGATCGCGTCGACGGGTGTTGTGTGCCACATGATCTGCCGCATCGGGGTACGATAGGGGATTCGCGTCACGAGTGGTGATGACTCGATCGCTGACGCTCATCGAGTCGCCATCGGGAGGTTCGGTCAGGTGAAGATCCGATTGATCAAGACCCTCGGGGTCGTTGCCGTGCTCAGTTGCGCGGGAATGTTCCTTGCAGGCTGCCAGAGCCCGCCCGTCGTGTTGAATGGTCAGCTCACGATCGCGTCGGGTGCGCCCGCGGTGGGCGTCGAGGTCACGGTGTTTTCCGATACTGCGCAACTGGTCGCCGCGTCGACCGTGACCGACACCCATGGCGACTTTCAATTCGATGGGAGCGGGCTGCCCGACGGCACCTACCGGCTGCGTTTCGGCGACAACGACTGGTGGAGTGGGGCGGCATACTGGACGACCGCGACGCGGGTGACCATCTCCGCAGCGAACCAGCAGACCATCGACGCGATTCTCGGGTCCGGAACCATCACCGGAACCGTCCAGGGTCCACAAGGGGTGCTCGCCGGTGCGACGGTCACGGCGCTGAACTCGGTGACGGGGCACGTCGCGGCCACCGCCCAGAGCGCCGCCGACGGCACCTATGCGCTCAGTGGCGTCCCGGTCGGTGAGTATGTCATCGAGTTCGCCGCTCCCGGTTTGGCGACTCGCTTTTCGTCGTCGGTGATCCACCGCAGCCAGGCGCCGGTCGTCTCGGTCGCGGCCGACACGACGATTCCGAACATCGACACGACCCTCGTCGCAGAATCCACGATTTCCGGAAGCGTCGTGGGCGAGGCGCCGGCGAGTGGCGCACTCGTGGTCGCGATCGACCGGTCCGATGATCAGGTGGTGTCGACGACGACCACGACCGCGGCAGGGTCGTTCGTCCTGCATGGTCTGAACTCGGAACCGGTCACGATCGAGGTTGTCGCATCGAGCTATCTGCCGTACGTGTGGGGATCACCCGATGGCCAACTCGCGAGCGCATTGACCATCACGCCGCCCCCCGCCGGCGCCGCCACACTGCCTTCGACCATCGAACTGATCGGGACCGACTGTGTCCCTTCCAAGATCGCCTCGGGAAACCTGACGAATGCGAACCTCGTGAATTGCAACTTGGCGGGAGCGAACCTCGCGGGAGCCACGCTCACGGGCGCGAATCTGTACGGCGTGAGCTCAGGTGGCGTCACCGGAGTGCCTGCATCGTTGCCGCCGAACTGGGCGCTCGTCGACGGCTATCTGATCGGCGCCCATGCCGACCTCGCGGGCGCAGACCTGGCCGGCGCAGACCTGGTCGGGACGGACCCGGAAAGTGCCGATCTCACCGGTGCCGATCTTGCCGGCGCGGACCTGTCCCAGGCGTACCTGGACTTTTCGAACCTCGCCGGTGCGAACCTGGACGGCACGCGGCTCGGTACGGCGGCGATGTACTACGTGGCATCGGGTGGGGTCGTCGGAACTCCCGGAACACTGCCTGCGAACTGGACGGTGGTCGACGGGTATCTCGTCGGTCCGCAGTCGAACTTGACGGACGCGGATCTGTCGAACGCGGATCTGGCCGCGTTGGACCTCGCAGGCGCGTGGTTCACCGGCGCGACGTTGACCAGCGCCGACCTGGCGAACGCGAACTTGACCGGTGCTGAATTCCCCGGTGCGATCATCGGCGAAGCGAACTTTTCGGGTGCCACGATGGTGGGCGTCACCTCCGGCGGCGTCGCCGGGACGCCCGCGGCGATCCCCACCGGGTGGACCGTGGACTACGGATACCTGGTCGGACCGCAAGCGAACTTGACCCGGGCTGAGCTGCACGGTCTGAACCTCGCCGGCATCGATTTCTCGTCGGTCGACATGTGTGGTGCCGACCTGTCCGACGCGGATCTTTCCGGCGCCCAACTGACTGACGTCAACATGACCGGTTGCACCACCGGGGCCTTGGGTCAAACCGGTACGAACCTCTCGGGCGCGAATTTCACCGGTGCGAACCTCACGGGAGCAAACATGGAGACGGCGAATGTTGCCGGTGCGATGTTCGCGGGAGCGACGCTGACGGCACTACATGCGGGCACGGTCATCGGGATCCCCGCCTCGCTCCCCAGCGGCTGGTCGGTCGCCGGAGCCCACCTCGTCGGGCCGTACGCGGATCTCAGCTATGCCCACCTGCGTGGCGTCGACCTGTCGAACATGGACCTGAGTTTCGTGAACTTCACGGGCGTGGATCTCAGTGACGCCGACCTCACGGCAACCGACCTCGCAGATGCCACCATGGCCAACGTCACCTTGTCGGGCACCGATTTCACCGGGGCGAACCTCACGGGTGTCACGTCGAGTGGGCTGACGGGTACGCCGGCGGCACTACCGGTCGGTTGGACCATCGTGGCCGGGAGCTTCGTCCAGGACTGACCGTGTGGGTGGGGGCCGTCTAGGCTCACGCGGCGATGACTGCGCAGATACTCGATGGGACCGCTGCTGCGGCAGCGGTGAAAGCCGAGCTGGTCGACCGGATCGCGGTGTTGCAGGACCGCGGGGTGACGCCGGGGCTCGGCACGCTGCTGGTCGGCGACGACGGGCCGAGTGCCCGCTACGTCGCGATGAAGCACGACGACTGCGAAGAGCTCGGCATCGCGTCGTTCGGGGTCAACCTGGGCGCGGACGCGACCCGGGCCGAAATCGACCATGTCGTCGACACCTTCAATGCGAACCCGGCGGTCGACGCGTGCCTGTTGCAGTACCCGTTCCCCGATGGTCTCGACTACGAGCCGGTGTTGCTCCGATTGCGGCCCGAGAAGGACGCCGACGGGCTGCATCCGATCAACCTGGGGCGCCTCGTCATGGGCGTCGATGCGCCCGTGGCGTGCACCCCGGCGGGCATCGTCGAGTTGTTGGTCCGCAACGGTGTGCCGATCGAGGGGCGCCACGTGGTCATCATCGGCCGTGGCCTCACCATCGGACGCCCGCTCGCCAACCTGCTCGCGCTCAAGCGCCCGCACGCGAACGCGGCGGTCACCGTCGTGCACACCGGTGTCGCCGACCTGGGGGCGCTCACCCGACAAGCCGACATCCTGGTCGCGGCGGCCGGCTCGCCGGGTCTGGTCACCGCCGACATGGTGAAACCCGGCGCGGCCGTGGTCGCCGCGGGCGTGAGTTTCGAAGGGAACAAGGTGGTTTCCGACGTGACCGACGAGGTCGCGGAGGTCGCCGGATGGTTGTCACCACGCTTGGGCGGCGTCGGTCCGATGACTCGGGCGATGCTCATGGCCAACACCGTCGCGGCTGCCGAGCGCGGGGTGGGCATCACGCCCCCTGCTCGGTGACTCGGACAGCCTCGCGGCCATGACCCACATTGCCGAGTTGTTCGAGGCCGGGCCGACGCTCTCGTTCGAGTTCTTCCCGCCCAAGACGCCTGTGGGCTTCGAACGTCTGCATGCGACGACCGAGGTGCTCGCCGAACTCGAACCGACGTTCGTGTCGATGACCTACGGCGCGGGCGGCTCGACGCGGGAGACGACCCGCGACCTGGTCATCGAGCTGAACGACCGGCTGCCGTGCCCCGCGATGCCGCACCTGACGTGCGTCGGCCAGTCCCGGGCCGAGATCAAGACGCTGCTCGAGACCTACCGCGATGCCGGAATCGACAACGTGCTCGCGCTCGCGGGCGACCCGCCCGCGGATGGCTCCCCGGACACCGGTGAGTTCACCTACGCGACCGAACTCATCGAGCTGGTCCGCGAGGTCGGCGACTTCAGCGTCGGCGTGGCCGCGTTCCCCGAGGTCCATCCGCGCTCGCCCGATCGCGTGACCGATCGCCGCCACCTGGCAGAGAAGTTGGCGATGGCCGACTTCGCGATCGCCCAGTTCGGACTCGAGCCCGAGCATTTCCTGCGCTTGCGTGACGAGCTCGCGCAGCTCGGTGTGGACAAACCGCTCGTGCCCGGCGTGATGCCCTTCATCAGCGTCGCTGGGCTTCGCCGCATGGCCGGCATGAACGGTTCGCACATCCCCGACGAGCTGCAGAATCGACTCGACGAGGTCGACGGTGACACCGACGCGACGCGCCGGCTGGGCGTCGAGCATGCGGCCGGCCAGATCCGGGTGCTGCGCGCCGAAGGTGTGGCGGGGCTGCACCTGTACCCGATGAATCAGCCGGACTCGATCCGCGAACTCGACGCGCTGATCGGGCTGC
>JAFDWI010000234.1 GCA_018268545.1 Actinomycetota bacterium | reverse complement strand
TCGTCGGGGCGTCCCGAGCCAACGACCTGTTGCTCACCGGACGTAAACTCGACGCGACCGAAGCCGAACGGATCGGGTTGGTGTCGCGCGTCGTCGACGCCGACGCGCTCGTCGCGACCGCCGTGGAGACCGCGTCGGTGATGTGCGGTTACAGCGCGTACGGCCTCGCGATGACCAAAGACCTGCTCCGGGCGAACCTCGAGGTCGCGAGCCTCGACGCGGCGATCGAACTCGAGGACCGCAACCAGCTGATGCTCGGCTTCACCGAGAACCTGCCCGAGGCCATCCGGTCCTTCGCCGAAGGGCGCAAGCCCGTCTACACCGACGAACCTCGACGCGACCTGTTCGGCTGACCGACCGCGGTCGACGGCCACGTAGCATCGACCCACAACACGCCCGGTCGGCCGCGTCTGCCGGGTCGTCACACACCGCCGCCAAGGGGGCACCGTCACCATGACCGACCTGTCGACGATCGACCGCACACAGACGATCCCGCCATGGGCATGGTTCGTCGCTCCACCGTTGTTCGCCGATATGCACGCGTGGCACGACGCGGTCGACGAGATCCGACAGGCCACACCGATCCTGTCGGCCGAACCGCCGGGCTACTCACCCATGTGGATCCTGACCCGTCACGCCGATGTGTTCGCAGTCTCCCGTGATCACCAGACCTGGCACAACACGACTCGCTCGGTGCTCGGGCCCGACATCGACTACGCCAACATGATGGCGTCCGGAATGCCGCTTCCCAAGACGCTGGTGCATCTCGACGGCGACGACCACCGCGACCATCGCGCGGTCACGAACTCGTGGTTCAAACCGAAGATCGTCGCGAATCGCCAGCCCCGCATCGACGAACTCGCGGACGAATTCATCGGCCGGATGCGCGACCTGGGCGGGCACTGCGACTTCGCGAGCGACATCGCGCAGCCGTTCACCTTGCGGGTCATCATGGACATCTACGGTGTCCCCGAGTCCGACGAGGCGTTGATGCTCGAACTGACCCAGGGAATCTTCGGGGCGGCGGACCCCGAGTATCTCGGCGACGCCGCCGACCCCAACGCACGCGTCCTCGAGTCGGTCATGCGCTTCATCCAGTACTTCAACGACATGACCGTCGACCGGCGAGCCTGCCCGATGGACGACATCGCGAGCGTGATCGCGAACGGCAAGGTGAACGGCAAGCTCATGGACGACGAGCACCGCCTCTGGTACTACATCATCATCGCGACGGCCGGCCACGACACGACCTCGTTCGCGCTCGCGGGCGCGATGGATGCACTTGTGCGGCATCCCGACGAGTTCGCAAAACTCCGGGCCGACCCTGGCCTCGTCAACAACGCCGCCGACGAGGTCTTCCGCTGGACGTCACCGGTCCGCCACTTCATGCGCTACGCGCAACACGACACCGAACTCGCGGGCGTCGCGATCCCCGAAGGTGGCCGCGTGCTCCTGTCGTACCCGGCCGCCAACCGCGATCCCGAGGTGTTCGACCAGCCCGAGGAATTCCGGGTCGACCGGCCCGACGCGGATCGGATCCTCACCTTCGGGGTCGGGGCGCACTTCTGTCTGGGCATCCAGTTCGCGAAGCGCGAGATCCGCACGATGCTCGATCGCCTCGCCCGCCAACTCGATCGGGTCGAGCTCGCCGGCGACGTCGAGTTCGCCCAGTCGCACTTCGTATCCGGCGTGAAGCACCTCCCCATCGACTATTCGTTCGCCTGACCGACATGCCCGTGTCGCCACTGCTCGACCACCTCGTCGCCCGGGCGACGACGACACCGGGCGCCACACTGCTCACCTTTCCACCCGAAGACCGGCGCGATCCGATCAGCTACGGCGATGCCGTGACGACGATCCGCGGGCTTGCCGCGGCGCTGTCGGTCCGAGGTCTCGGGGTGGGTGACCGGTTGGTCGCCCAGATACCGACGTCGGCCGAAGCCGTACTGACCTGCTTGGCGGCCCAATGGGTCGGCGGGGTCTATGTCCCGTTGAACCCTGCGCTGGGGATCGATGAAACGTCGATGCTCACCGACGACGCCGACCCCACGATCTCGCTTCACGGCACCGATGCGGTCGCGGAACTCATGGCCGAGGCTCTCGACGAGCTGTTCGACGAAGGCCACCAGGCGGCCGCGCCCACCGACCGACCCGTTCCTCGCAGCGAGGACGACCCGGCCGCGATCATCTACACGTCGGGCACGACCGGTCGACCGAAGGGCGCGATCGTCACCCACGGCAACCTCGCCTCGAATGCCGAGGCGCTCGCGTCGATCTGGGGATTCGGACCGGGTGACGTGACCGTGCACGCCCTGCCGACGTTCCACGCGCACGGATTGTTCGTGGCGGTGAACACCGCGCTCGTCGCCGGGTCGTCGCTGCTGTTCCTGGGCCGGTTCGATGTCGACCGGGTGATCGACGCGCTGGCCGGGCCCGGCACGGTACTGATGGGCGTGCCCACGTTCTGGGTCCGCCTCCTCGCCTCGGAACGCTTCACCCGAGAACTCGCCGGAGGAGTGCGGCTGTTCATCTCCGGGTCCGCCCCACTGACCGAGAAGGTGTTCGGCGAGTTCGAGGCACGGACCGGCCAACGGATCCTCGAACGCTACGGCATGTCCGAAACCGAGATGATCGCGTCGAACCCGCTGGACGGCGAACGTGTCGCCGGATCGGTCGGCTTCGCACTCCCCGGTGTCGGCATCCGGATCCGCTGCGACGACGACCCGACTCGACCATTGGCCGCGAACGGTGACACCGGCGGGATCGAGGTCACCGGTCCGAACGTGTTCGCCGGTTACCGCAACATGCCCGAACGCAGATCGGTCGACTTCACCGACGACGGATGGTTCCGAACCGGCGACCTGGGCACCCTCGACGCCGAAGGGCGCCTGCGGATCGTCGGACGCGCCAAGCACCTGATCATCTCCGGTGGCGAGAACGTGTACCCCGCCGAGATCGAGATGCTCATCGACCAGATGCCCGGCGTTGCCGAGTCCGCCGTGGTCGGCATGCCCGACGACGAGTTCGGCGAACTCGGCCTCGCGGTGATCGTCCCCGGATCGGGCCAAACGGTCGACCTCGATGCGGTGCTCGCCACCCTGCGTGGCCGACTCGCTGGTTTCAAGGTCCCTCGCATGGCCGTCATCACAGACCGGCTCCCGCGCAATGCGATGGGCAAGGTCCTCACGTCGGTCCTGCAGCGTCGGTTCGCGGACGAGTGGGCGCGGCGACCGGCGCAACCCCGGTGACGTCCGCTCAGGTGACGAGCATGCCGCCGGTGAAGATCGTGGTCACCCAGTGAGCCGCCAGGACGGCCGCGACGACGATCCAGGTGGCCCGTGAGGTCATGAACCCCGGCCCCGATTCGCCCCGCGCCATCGCCCAGAGCTGGGCGGCGACCGCGACGCCGGCGAACAACGCGAGCGCGAGCCCCGCAGGATCGTGTCGAGCGACCAGCGCGACGTTGCCGGTGAGCACGCCGCGCGCCACATGGGTCATCCCGCACAACGGACACGGAAACCCGGTCGCCGCACGCAACGGGCACGGCGGCGTGGGGATGCCGACCGCGTGGACACCGACCAGCCCGACACCGATCCCGACGACCAGCACGGCGCTCCGACCGGCGAACGTTCCTTTCGACCACGCCGATTCGTTCGGGCCGGTCGCGCCATCCCCGACGTGGGTGTGGTCACCGTGGTCGACGAGTTCGGTCATCGCCACGAAGGCTACCGCCGAGCGTCGCGGCGGCGCCGCGCCCGTCAAAGTGCGCGCGGTGGGCCCGTCAGATCGATCGGTGTCCACATCGGAAAGGCGATGTGCGCGACCCCGAGGTGGTCGACGATCCGCCCTTTTCGTTTCATCTCCGTCAGAAACGCCCGCCCGGCCTCGATCCCACCGACCATGAACACATAGTCGGCGACCGACAGCAGCAACGGCCCCGAGTCGACGTCGCCGGGTTGCACCGCGGCGTCGACCTCGAGTTCCGGTCGGTGGGGGTTCGTCCGATCGGTCGGGAAGCAGTGGTAGACGACGCCCTCGGTCACCGACATCACACGGATCTTCACGCAGGCGTCACCGCGTCCCGCGAGCGACGATGACGGCCGTACACATCGCCACGAGGTCATCACCGAAGGTTTCGTCGGCTGTCTCCATGGCCACATTGTCGTCGATCCGCCGAGCTCGTTCGGCGACCATCTGGGTCAACAGCATGATCATGGCCACGACACGTTCACGCCGACGCGGCGCCGGGCCGGGCGCCGCCGATTCGATCTCGTCGAGGATCTCGGCGAGATTTCGTGTCGTCGCGGCGTCCGACTCGATGCGCCACAGAGCGAACCGACCCCGCAGTTGGGCGACGATCCGCAGGTAGGACCGACCACCCGGTGTCGCGAGCATCGCCACGTACGGATCGACGAGGCACGCGACGAGGTCGGTCGTCGTCGCTTCGGCACCGACCTCGGCGCGCCGTCGGGCGCGCGCGTCGTCGATGGGTCCACCGCGTCGCGTGAGGATCTCCAGCAGCAGACCCTCACGCGACCCGAAGTGGTACGAGATCGCCGACACGTTGCGTTGATGAGCAGCCTCGACGATCTGGCGGGACGTGACCCGATCGATCCCGTGGCGTGCGAACAACGCCTCGGCGACGTCGAGCAGCCGGTCCCGGGTGGGGGCGATCGCGTTCACCGCACCGGTCGACTCCGATGTCGCCTCAGGAGCCGAGGTACGAACCGATCGGGAGCATCGCGTTGGTCGGGATGACCTCGGGGCGACGCAGGTCCTCGGGGGTGGTCGAGAACAGCGGGTGCTTGGGCTTCGCGGTCGCCCGCATCTTGGCCGTGCGGTGCTCGGGGTCGGTGTCGAACTCGGGAATCACCCGGTCACCGAAGATCTCGAGCATCTCGAGCACCTCTTCGTGCTCGAACCCTTCGTTCGGGATGCCGAACACGAGCTGATCGGTACCGACTTCGGAGTACTTGCCGATCTGGTCGAGCACCTGCTCGGGAGTGCCACACAGCAGGTAGCCGTTGTCGATCGCGTAGTCGAGTTCGGCCTCGTTCGCGATCGCCCGGGGGCGTTCGGGCCAGGTGACCCCGCCCTTCTGCGGCGGCATCGTCGAGTGGTACAGCGCCACGAGCGAGTTCAGGTAGCCCCGCCCTGCGGACATGGCGATCTCGCGGGCGCGTTTCCCGTCTTCGAGGCACACCACGGCGTTGGTCATCATCACGTTGTCGTTGACGAACTCACCGAGCGGGTCGACACAGTCGGCCACGCCCTCTTTGTAGGCGTCGATGCGACCCTTGAGGTTCATGACCGGTTCGAAGTTGAACGCGATCGCGCCGATCCCGAGGTTCCCGGCCTTGGTGAAGCTCGCCGGGTTTCCACATCCGAGCCACATCGGCGGGTGCCCCACCCCGTAGGGCTTGGGAAGGATGTTGTGCGGGTAGGGAACCCGGAAGAACTCGCCTTCGAACTCGTAGTCGGTGGTTTCCCACATCTTGATGATCTGCGGTGCGACCTCGTCCCACATCTCCTTGGTCTCCGAGGTGTGCAGGTCGAAGGTCTGCATCTCGTGCTCGCCGGCGCCGCGCCCCGAACCGAACTCGAAGCGGCCCTGGGTGACGTGGTCGAGCATCGCGACCCGTTCGGCGAGACGGGGTGGGTGGTTGACCTTGGGTGACAGGTTCATGATCGCGGAGCCGAGGTGGATGCGGCTCGTCTGCGCGGCGACGAACGGGAGCATGACCTCGGGTGCGGACATGTGCGAG
>JAFDWI010000233.1 GCA_018268545.1 Actinomycetota bacterium | reverse complement strand
CCCTTCGAAACCGACGTGGACCAGCACGTCGACGCGTCGGACCGTTTCACGAGCCACGTGGCGATCGTAGAGGCTGTCGCCAAAATCATGCCCGCTCAGAGCCGATGTGGACTCGTTCTGCGTGCGTCCTTGTCCTCGTCGCACTGTGTGTGCGCCTTGGGCCTGCGACCTTTCACAGCACTTCGCCACACCGCCACTGACCTGGGCGGACTTTAGCGACAGCCTCGTAGAGCCGAGGCTCGATGCCGCGACATCCGCGTGGGCGGTGGTTGCGAGCGGACCCCGCCCGCCCACGGTTCGAACAGCGACCGTCCGGAGTCGTGGCATGCTGGCGATCGTGGCGAAGCCTCTCCGGCGTGTCGAGCTGTTGTACTTCGACGGTTGTCCGCATTGGCGGATCGCCGCGTCACGCCTCGACGAGGTGTGCGCGGCGCGTGGACTGAGCGTGACCCGGGTCGAGGTGACCACAGCGGAACAAGCTGAAGCCCTGGGTTTTCGTGGTTCGCCGTCGATTCTCGTCGATGGTCACGACCCGTTCGCCCGCTCAGAGGATCCGATCGGTTTGACGTGCCGTCTCTACCGCACCCCGGATGGGCCGGCGGGCGCGCCGACGATCTCCCAGCTCGAAGCGATATTCGGCGGCTGACCGCCTCGCTCGACGCGTCACGAAGCCGGTGTGTTCGTCTCCTCGAGGGTCGCGGTCGGGGGTCGGGAGGCCGCAGCGTCGATCGCCGCGGCCGACACCCCGGTGTCGCCGAGCGTTCGGCCCAGGAACGCGATCGTCACCTCGTCGACCACGGCCGACCATGCGCTGGTCTGCGTGAAGGGGGGTTCGTGGCCGACACCGTGCAACTCCACCCACCACTTCGGGGTGCTCACCGCGCCGAACAACTGGGCCGCCTCGGCGTGGGGGACGAACTCGTCCTGGTCGGCATGGATCATCAACAGCGGTGGCCCGCCGGCCGGATACGGGCCCATGCCGGTGGGCAGTTCGCCGCTCAGGTCGATCACCGTTCGGACCCGCGGGTCACCGAGTGCGGTGCTGTAGCCGACCGCGAACGCGACGTTCGCACCGTCGGAATGCCCGGCAACCCCGATCCGATCCGGGTCGAGCGCCCCGGCGAGCACGCCCGCCGCCGGACCACTCGGGTGCAGCACCGACGTGATGAGAAACGACACGTCGCCCGGTTCGTTCACCATGTCGGCCTCGTCGGTGACCGCACCGCTCGCCGACGACGTCAACGGAAACCGGGGTGCGACCACGCCGTATCCGGCCTTCGCCCAGGTCTGCAGCATGGTCGCGTACCGCTCGGGCTCTGCCAGATACCCGTGCAGGAACACGATCCACGGCAGACGACGGCCGGTGACCTGTCCGTCGGCGTTCGCGGGGAGCCACACCGTGGTGGGCAACGATCGGCTCTGGGCGACCGTGGTGCCGTGGCTCACGGTGGGTCGGGTGGGGTCGACGAGGTCCAGGTGCAGCGTCGTGAACGATGGCGCGGCGGTGGCCGGTGGTGGCGGAACGGTCGTGGTCGGGGCGCCGGTGGCCGATGTGGACGAGTGGCCGTGCATGCCTGAGCGGACCGTCGACACTCGACGGAGCGTGGTCGGCGGCGACGCCGAGCGGCCCGACCCGCCACAACCGGCCGCAACGATCGACACCGCGCAGAGGAGCCCTGCACAGAGCTTCGAGCGGCGTCGGCGCGCCCCGTTCCGCATCGTGCCGACGCTACCGGCCCGTGTCCGGTGAATCGGGTCCTCGGCGGTGGAATCCGGCCGCCAAAACCCCGGGAATGTCCCTGGGTACTGGTAGGATGAACCGCATCGTGAGCCACTTCGGGCGCGGAGCTGCGCGGGCCGATTCATCGATGCGGATGGTCGGTGGCGAGTGCCTTGGATCACCCCTGACCGTTCATTCGAGCTACCGACGTTGAAAGGTCGCGCATTGGCCCGATCCACCACCAAGACGACCGAGGACTACGGCGCCGCCGACATCCAGGTGCTCGAAGGCCTCGAACCGGTCCGTCAACGACCGGGCATGTACATCGGCTCGACCGGCCCGACCGGCCTCCACCACATGGTCTGGGAGGTCGTCGACAACTCCGTCGACGAGGCGATGGCCGGTCACTGCACCCGGATCGACGTCACGATCCTCGCCGACGGCGCCTGCGAGGTCGTCGACGACGGTCGCGGCATCCCGGTCGCGCCGTATCCGCACAAGGATCCCAAGTACAAGAACATGTCCACCGCCGAGGTGGCCGTGTCGATGCTGCATGCCGGTGGCAAGTTCGACGGCGGGGGCTACAAGGTCTCCGGTGGGCTCCACGGGGTCGGCGTGTCGGTCGTGAACGCCCTGTCGGAACGTTTCGAGGTCGAGATCGACCGCAACGACCGCCACTGGGTCATGGACTTCGCCAAGGGCGGTCAGATCCAGAACAAGCTCAAAGATGTCGGTAAGGCCCCCCGCGGGCGAACGGGAACCACGATCCGGTTCTGGCCCGACCCGACGATCATGGAAGAGGTCAACTTCCGGGCCCAGACCATGCTGGACCGCTTCCAGATCATGGCGTTCCTCAACCGGGGTCTCGAGATCGTCTTCGTCGACCGGCGCCCCGGCAACGACCCGACGCCGACCACCTACAAGTACGCCGGTGGGATCGTCGACTTCGTCAAGCACGTCAACCGCACCAAGGACGCGCTGTTCACCAAGGTCGGCTACTTCGAAGGTTCCGACGAGACCTCCGAGGTCGAGGTCGCGTTCCAGTGGAACACCGGATTCAACGCGGACGGGCTGCACAGCTTCGCGAACGGGATCTCCACGATCGAAGGTGGCACGCACGAAGAAGGCTTCCGTACGGCGCTCACCTCGGTGGTCAACAAGTACGCCCGGGCACGAAACCTGTTGAAGGACAAGGACCCGAACCTCGGCGGTGAAGACGTCCGGGAAGGGCTGACCGCCGTGATCTCGGTGCGCCTCACGAACCCGCAGTTCGAAGGTCAGACCAAGGGCAAGCTCGGCAACACCGCGATGCGGTCGCTGGTCACCAAGGTCACCAACGACAAGCTGGCCCAGTGGTTCGAGGAGAACCCGACCGAGGCCAACAAGATCGTCAAGAAGGCGATCTCGGCCTCCCAGGCGCGCGCCGCGGCCCGCAAGGCCCGTGACGTCATCCGCAACAAGACGCTGCTCGATGGCGCCGGCATGCCCGACAAGCTCAAGGACTGTTCGTCCAAGGACGCAGCCGAACGCGAACTGTTCATCGTCGAGGGTGACTCCGCCGGTGGTTCCGCGGTGCAGGCCCGCGACCCGCACACCCAGGCGATCCTCCCGATCCGCGGCAAGATCCTCAACGTCGAGCGGGCCCGCCTCGACAAGATGCTCAAGAACACCGAGATCCAGGCGCTCATCGCCGCGATCGGCGCCGGGGTCGGCGAAGAGTTCGACGTCTCCAAGCGCCGCTACGACAAGGTGATCGCCCTGTGTGACGCGGATGTCGACGGCAGCCACATCCGCACGTTGCTGCTCACGTTCTTCTTCCGCCAGATGCGCCCCCTGGTCGAGGCCGGTTGCATCTACATCGCGCAGCCGCCGCTGTACTCGACCGAGGTCGGCAAGGAGAAGGTGTACCTCAAGGACGACGCCGCGAAGAACGCCTTCCTCGCCGAGCGGCCCAACCACAAGAAGGACTTCGGTCGCCTCAAGGGGCTGGGTGAGATGGACTACGACGAACTCAAGGTCACCACGATGGACCCCGCCCACCGGACGTTGCTCCAGGTGACCGTCGAGCAGGCCGCGCTCGCGGACGAGGTCATGTCGATCCTCATGGGTGACGACGTCACCAGCCGCAAGCAGTTCATCCAGACCAACGCGAAGGACGTGCGCTTCCTCGACATCTGACGAGATCGCCGACGTCGCAACACTCCGCCCGCGTCGCGCGGGCCATCCGAACGAGAAGTAGAGGTCGATGCCCGACACGCCACCGCCAGCAGCACCGGATTCGGTCGAGGAGATCGAGATCCAGGAAGAGATGGAACGATCGTTCCTGGACTACGCGATGTCGGTCATCGTGTCACGGGCGCTGCCCGACGCCCGCGACGGGCTCAAGCCGGTGCACCGTCGGATCCTGTGGGGCATGTACGACATCGGCGCCCGCCCGGATCGTTCGCACATGAAATCGGCCCGGGTCACCGGGCACGTCATGGGTTACTTCCACCCCCACAGCGACTCGGCGATCTACGACGCGCTCGTGCGGATGGCCCAGAACTTCAGCCTGCGCCACCCCCTGGTCGACGGTCACGGCAACTTCGGTTCGCCCGACTTCGGCCCGGCAGCGGCCCGCTACACCGAATGTCGTCTCGAGCCGCTGGCGATGTCGATGCTCGCCGACATCGACGAGAACACCGTCGACTTCGCCGACAACTACTCGGGTGAGGTCACCGAACCGGTCGTGCTGCCGGCGCGCTACCCGAACCTGCTGGTCAACGGCTCCCAAGGCATCGCCGTGGGCATGGCGACCAACATTCCGCCCCACAACCTGGGTGAGGTCGTCGACGCCACGATCCACCTGATCGACAATCCCGAGGCCACACCGGATGACCTGATGGCCTTCGTCAAGGGCCCGGACTTCCCGACCGACGCGATGATCCTGGGTCGCGCCGGGATCATGGACGCGTACCGGACCGGCAAGGGATCGATCCGCCTGCGCGCCCGAACCGAGATCATCGAAGGCTCCGGCCGCCAGCGTGACCGGATCGAGGTGACCGGCCTTCCCTACCAGGTGGGGATCGCGAACACCGCCGCGAAGATCAAGGAGCTCGTCGAGACCAAGACGATCGAGGGGATCGCGGACGTCAACGACGCCTCGTCCGGCGAAGACACCAAGCTCGTCATCGAACTCAAGCGTGACGCACCCGCGTTGGTGATCCTCAACAACCTCTACAAGCACACCCAGTTGCAGACGAACTTCGCATTCAACTTCGTCGCACTCGTCGACGGGGTGCCCCGCACCCTGAACCTCGCGCAGGCACTCCAGGCGTACGTCGCCCACCAGATCGACGTCGTGCGGCGTCGCTCGGAGTTCCGGCTCGCCAAGGCCCAGGCTCGGGCCCACATCGTCGAAGGTCTGCTCAAGGCGATCAACGTCATCGACGAGGTCATCGCCACGATCCGAGCCTCGGAAGATCGGAGTGCCGCACTGGCGGCCCTGATGGCCGAGCCCTTCGAGTTCTCCGAGACCCAGGCCGAACACATCCTGCAGATGCAACTCGGGCGCCTGACCCGTCTGGCTCGCATCGACCTCGAAGGTGAGATGGACGAGTTGTCGACCACGATCGCCGATCTCGAGGCGATCCTCGCGGACGAGGCACGCCTGCGTGAGGTCATCAAGACCGAACTCACCGAGGTGCGTGAGAAGTTCGCGACTCCACGACGATCGGAGATCACCTACGACCCGGGCGACCTCGACATCGAAGACCTGATCGACGACGAGGACCTCGTGGTCACCCTGTCGGCCAAGGGCTACATCAAGACGATGCTCCCCGATTCGTTCCGCACCCAGGGGCGCGGTGGTCGAGGCGTCGCGGGCACGAAACTGCGCGACGAGGACTACGTGATCCGGATCATCATGACCTCGGCGCACGCGTACCTGCTGTTCTTCTCGAATCTCGGGCGTGTCTACCGCCTCAAGGCACACGAGATCCCACGCAAGGAACGCACCGCGCGTGGCACCGCGATCGTCAACCTGTTGCCGCTGCAGCCCGACGAGCGCATCGAGGCGGTCATCGACACCCGCGACTACGAGACCAACCAGTACCTGTTCTTCGCGACCCGCAAGGGCCAGGTCAAGAAGACGCGTTTCACCGAGTACGACTCGTCGTTGCGGGCCGGGATCATCGCTATCAACCTGCACGACGGCGACGAGCTCGCCAAGGTGATCCCTGCGAACGAGGGGGACGACATCTTCATGGTGACCCGCAAGGGCATGACCGTGCGCTTCGACGATGCCCAGGTCCGTTCGATGGGTCGTTCGACGGCCGGGGTGCGGGGCATCAAGCTGCGTGACGACGACGAGGTCGTGTCCTGTGACGTGGCCCGTGACGACGCGACGATCCTCATCGTCACCGACGCCGGTTACGGCAAGCGCACCAAGCTCGAGCACTTCACCGCGAAGAACCGCGGGATCCAGGGCGTGCGGGGCATCAAGTTGACGGCCAGCCGCGGCCGGGTCGCGGCCGCGTTCATGGTCGGCCTCGACGACGAGATCTTCGTGATCGCGTCGGGCGGCACGGTCATCCGGATGCCGGTGCGTGAGATCTCCTCGCAGGGACGCGACGCCACCGGTGTGCGGGTCATGAACCTCGACGAGGGCCAGTACGTGGCCGCCGTCGCGCCGGTGCTCACCGGCGACGACGAATCGTCCTGACCGCCGGGCGGCACGTCCCGGTTCGGTCGGGCGGCAGCCGCCATCGGGTTTGACGAACCGCGGTTCGGGGTATGCAAGGTGGGTGCAGGCACCCAAACCACCGAAGGTTCGCGGTCGGCGAGGCGACGAACTCGGCCAGGTCGTACCGCTGATGGCCGGCGTCATCGCGTTGACGATGGCCGTCGCGTCGGGGGCGATGCTGCTCGGGAGCCGTGCCACCGCCCGTGCCCGCGTCCAGGCGGCAGCCGACGCCGCGGCGCTCGCGGCGGCAGTCGAACCCGACCCGGGACTCGCCGAGCGCCGTGCCGCGCACCTCGCGCTCGCGAACCACGTGGAGGTCGTCGCGTTCGAACGAATCGGGTTCACCGTCGTGGTCACCGTCCGGGCATCGGGGACCGACGCGACCGCGGCGGCGAGTCCGGTCGCGGAACCGTCCGCGTCGGACCCGTAGACTCGGCCAGATGGTCGCATCGGACCCTTCCGCCCTCGGTGAGACCTCCTCGGCCGCGGCTGCCGCTGGGGCGGTCGCCGCTGCAAAGGCGGCCGAACATTCCGCCGTCACCACGGAACTGCCGCCGGAACCGGCCGACGAGGCGCGGGTGCGTCGCGACGCCGGCCGACGAGACGCCCACGCAAAGCGGAACGACCGATCATCCGACGAGGTCCGACAGCCCCGATTCGCGCCCGCCCGCCGACCCGGGCGACGGGTGGTCCGCGTCGTCCGGCACGTGCAGCTCTGGTCGGTTTTCAAGGTCGCCCTGCTCGGCGGGCTCGTGTTCTACGCCATCTTCCTCGGTTTCGTGGCGCTCGGATGGTCGTTGGCGAACAGCACCGGGCAGGTGCATCACATCGAACACTTCATGCGCCAGATCGGCTTCGAGAACTGGTCGTTCAACGGCCCGCACCTGTTCGACGCGGCCGCCCTGGTCGGTGCGGTCTGGTTGGTCGTCGGCAGCATCCTGATCACCCTCGGCGCGGCGATCGTGAACCTGATCGCCGAAGCGACCGGTGGGTTGCGCTTCGTGGTGATCGAGGTCGACGAGCCGCTCGACGAGGACGACGAGGATGTGGCGGCGCATCGCTGAGGCCGTACGGAGCGTCGCGTGGCTCGGCTGGCCCGACGGACCGTGGAACAACTAGCGTCGCAACCTCGCGACAGCGGGGCTATAGCTCAGTTGGTTAGAGCGCACCCCTGATAAGGGTGAGGTCGCAGGTTCGACTCCTGCTAGCCCCACGCAGGCGATCGGTGACCGGTCGCGGCACCAGACCACATTCTGCACGAGACCCGGTGATGCCCGGGTGAGGCGACCAGCTATGGCTCAGTCCCGTTTCGCGATCATGACCCTGTTGCGGCGAGCACTGGTCGCGCTCGGTATGGCCGCGGTCGTCGCGGCGGCGGTTCGCCTCCGGGGAACGGGCGGTACACCGCCTCGTGACGGCGGGTGGCGAGAGCTGTCCGGTCCGGATCTTCGCTGATGCGCGTCGCCGTCGTGGGAACCGGCGCGCTCGGCGCCCGAGCGGCCCGTCAGCTCGCGTCGACACCGGGGGTCACCGAGATCATCGTCGGAGACCCGGATGCTCCGAAGTGCTCGGCGGTCGCCGACGTGCTCGGACCGGTTGCCACCGTGGGGTCGTGGTCGCACGAGACCGGGTTGCCGGCCGGGCTCGACGAGGTGGACGCGGTGCTGCTCACCGGGCCCGCGACGGCCCAGGTGGATCAGGTGGCACGCCTGGTCCGGATGGCGCGACCCGTCGTGTCCACGGCCGACGCACGAGAAGCGGTCGAGAAGATCTCGGGCTCGGACGCGGCGGCGAAACGAGCGGACGTCCCGGTGGTCGTCGGCGCGGCGTTCTCGCCCGGTCTGAGTTGCGCGCTCGCGGCGCACGGTAGGGCCTGGTTCGATCAGGTCGACGAGATCCACATCGCGTGGCTCGGGACCGGTGGTCCCGAATGTGCGCACCAGCACCATCGGAACTTTGCCGGTCGGGCGTTGGAATGGCACGACGGCGCGTGGGCGTTCCGTCCATCGGGATCCGGACGTGAGCTGTGCTGGTTCCCCGACCCGGTGGGTGCCGCGGACTGTTACCGCGGCTCCCAGTGCGAGCCGATGCTGCTCCACGAAGCGTTCCCGGACGCACATCGCATCACCGCTCGGATGGCCGGCACCCGTCGGGATCGGATGTTGGGTCGACTGCCGATGTTGCGACCCCCGCACCCAGAGGGTGCCGTGGGTGCGCTGCGCGTCGAGTTGCGCGGTCGCCGTGACGGTGAGACCGACACGGTGGTGTTCGGCGCGATCGATCGGCCGGCGGTTGCCGCCGCGGCGGTTGCCGCGGTTGCGACGGTTCGGGTCGCCGAGGGGGACGTGAGCGGCCCCGGTGTCGCCGGCGTCGCGGGCCACCTCGAACCCGTGGGCTTCCTGGGCGAGCTCGCCCGGCGCGGCATCCGTGCGGCGATCTTCGAAGGTGCCGACGCCTCGGGTTGACCCCTCGGCGCCGACATCGGTGTCGCAACCTGGAGTCGAGTGGATCGTTCGGCCCATGACAGACGTGTAACGATTGGCACAGAATCTCCGTCAGTTTCATGTTATTTCATGTTGTTCTACGGATCTCATGCTTGTCAAGGACTCGTT
>JAFDWI010000232.1 GCA_018268545.1 Actinomycetota bacterium | reverse complement strand
TGACCGCGCTGGCGTGGGCGACCGCGTCGCGCCTCGACACGATCCGTCGGTCGCTCGTCCTCGGGTTGACGGCGGGGATGTTGTTCGGCGTGACCTCGGCACTGATGAAGAGCTTCGCCGATGTGGTCACCAGCGACGGCTGGCGACTGTTCGTGCACTGGGAGCCCTACACGATGGTGGCGGTCGGGATCGCCGGGTTCGTGATGATGCAGAGCGCGTTCCAGGCGGGTGACCTGCGCACCTCGCTGCCGGCCATCGACCTGGCCGAACCGTTGGTGGCCGGTACGGTCGGTGTGCTGCTGTTCTCCGAGAAGCTGCGCGTGCACGGGCCGATCCAGGGTGCGGCCGCGGTCTTGGCCGTCGTGGTCATGGCGGTGAGCGCGATCCGACTCGCCCGTTCCGCTGCCGGCGAGCCGCCGGGCGCACCGGACGCCGTGGTCGACGAGCCCGCTCGTGTCGACGACGAAGCGTCGGTGGAACCACCCGAGGGTCGGTCCATCGAACCGGTGTGAGACGACGCCTCCGGGTGGTGTGACGGTCGTCGGGAGTGCGGGGGTGGGTAGCGGCGGTGTTGATTCTTTGCACGGTCGAGCCGTTCTGCGGCGCAATCGCGTGCAAAGAACGATTCGGGACGCCTCGCGGAGCGGTTGCTGCGAGGTGCCCCGGGGCGATGGCGGTTCTGGAGCGCGGCGTTTGCATCCGCGGTTGGGGTCAGACTCTGACTTCGTCCAAGAGCCGTGTCACAACCGCGATGTTGCCGCGTACGGTCACGGTGTCGAGCGGGCGGCGCCGCCACAACGTGAGCAACAGCGCCTGGGCCGATCCGGTGACCTCTGCTGCTGCATCACCGGTCAGGCCGGGGGGGATCGACCATGCCGCCGCGGTGTTCGATCCGTCGGTGCCGGTGCCGGTGCCGGTGTCGGTGTCGGTGGCCCGGACCGCGATTCGCTCGGTGGTGGCGCCCACGCGGGCGCTCGCGAACACCTCCAGCCATTCTCCGATCCCGTCAGCCGCGCCGACAGGATCGATCGGCTCGGGCGGCGGACCACCCGCCGCGTAGAACGCGTCGGCGGCGTCGATCCGGTGCACGGCCGTCTCGTGCGCCTGGCGGCGCATCCAGAACGCGACGGTCGCGGGGCCGATGAACGTCGCGACCGGTCGGTCCGGGTCGTCGGCTTCGAATCGTGCGAGCAGTTCGTCGAGGGCCTCCCGATACTCGGTGAGGCACGCCGGACCGTGACCGAGTGCCGGAGCAGCGCCCGCCAGTGCGGCCGCGTCAGCGTCGGTCGGTGCGTCGAGGAGTCCGACGACCCAACGATGGACCCGGCCGACGTGGCGCACGACGCGTTCGATCGTCCAGTCGGGGAGTGTCGGTACGACCGCGTCGAGGGCATCGGCGGGCATCGTGGCGAGGCGGCCACCTTCGGTGCGGATCATGTCCAACCACAGGTCCCGTTTCGCCGGAGGTGTCGTCATGTCGGTCCACTATGGCCGATCAGCGGGTTCCGGTCGGCGTGGTTCGCTCTGGCAGCATCGGACCCCATGGAACTGCTCGGACTCACCCCCGTGGTCGATGGTCATACGAGTTTCGAACTCACCGAACCGCTGGTGCGGTTCGACGCCAAGTTGTTCGGCGGTACCGGGCTCGCGGTGGTCGTCGAGGCGATGGAGGTCGCGACGGGTCGGGACGCGTTGTGGGCGACGGTGCAGTTCGTCGGAAGTGCCGACGAGGGCGAGCGGATCGACGTGCACGTCGAAGAACTCGCGCGTGGGGGAACCACGTCGCAGGCGCGTGTGACCGGAACCGTCGACGGTCGGATCGTCTTCGCCGGACTCGGATCCTCGGCGCGGCATCGCGACGGCGGGTTCGGTGCCGCGTTCTCCGCGATGCCGGTGGTCGCGCCGCCCGAGGACTGTCGGCCGCTCACCTTCGGCGGGTTCGAACCGCCACCCGAGGCGCGCCGCAAAGGTCCGTTCTCGATCGGCGAGTACCGGATCGCCACCGACGAAGGTGGGGCCCACCGGGTCTGGGTGCACCTCGATGGCATCGGGTTCTCGCGGGCGGCGCTCGGCTATGTCGCCGATTTCGTGCCGACGTCGGTGTTGCGCGCGGCCGGCCGGCTCGGCGGTGGGACCAGCCTCGACAACTCGATGCGGTTCGGTCCGTCCGCTCCCCCCGACACCGAGTGGGTGCTCTTCGACGGTGACCCGTACTTCGGCGACAACGGATTCGTGCACGGCGCGGCTCGGATGTGGGCCGCGGACGGCACGCTCGTCGCGGTCGCGTCACAATCCGCGGTCGCCCGCGTGTTCGACGGCTCGGCGATCGGTGCTCAGCCGGCCGCTGTCTCGAAGTCGGCGACGTAGCGGTCGATCTCGGCGACGAGCGCGGCCTTCCGGTCGTCGGGGAGGAACGACGCGTCCACTCCGGCTCGGGCCAAAGCGCCGATGCCCGGCCGGTCCAGGCCGAGCAGTGCCGCAGCGATCTCGTATTCGCGGCACAGTGTGGTGCCGAAGAAGTGCGGGTCGTCGCTGTTGATCGTGACGCACATGCCCGCCTCGACCATCGCGGTGAGCGGGTGTTCGGCATACGAGGTGACGCAACCGGTCGCGATGTTCGACGTCGGGCAGACCTCGATCGGGATGCGGCGTTCGACGAGATACGCGACGAGATCGGGATCGTCCATCGCCGAGGTCCCGTGCCCGATGCGCTCGGCGTGCAGCGCGACGAGCGCATCCCAGATGGTTTGTGGTCCGGTGGTCTCCCCGGCGTGCGGGACGCTGTGCAGCCCGGCGGCACGTGCGCGGTCGAACGCGGCCGCGTGGCGGGGGCGTGTGGTGCCGATCTCGGGGCCACCGAGCCCGAACCCGATGAGCGAGTCCGGCCCGTGTTCGACCGCGATCCGAGCGGTTTCGGCCGACGCGTTCGGCACGATCTCGGCGGGGATGTCGAAGATCCAGCGGATCTCGACCCCACCGTCGCGTTCGGCGGCGACCCGTCCGTCTTCGATCGCCTCGACGAACGCTTCGACGGGGATGCCGGCCAACACCGACAGGTACGGCGTCGCCGTGAGTTCGGCGTAACGGATGTTCTGGTCGGCCATCTCCATCGCGACGCCGTAGGTCAACAGGCGGACGTCGTCGGGGGTCACGACGAGGTTCGACACGTCGAGGTACCGCTCGATGAAGTGGTTGAAGTTCCGGAACGTGAAGAATTCGGTGAGCTCGTCGGGATCGGTCGGCACCGTCCCCGGGTGGCGTTCGGCGAGTTGCGCGACGATCGCCGGTGACGCCGAGCCGACGTGATGGACGTGCAGTTCGACTTTGGGGAGCGCGGCGATGAACGCCGCGTGCGGCGAGGTGTCGGGGATCGTCACGTTCGTCGACGGTGGGCTCGGCACGCCGCCGATGGTAGGCGCCGATCCGTGCGTGGTGTGGCAGAGGCTGTCGCTAGAGTCCGCCCAGGTCGGCGCCGGTGTGGCGAAGTGCTGTGAAAGGACGCAGGACGAAGGCGCACACACAGTGCGACGAGGACGAGGACGCAGGCAGAACGAGTCCACATCGGCTCTGAGCGGGCATGATTTTGGCGACAGCCTCT
>JAFDWI010000231.1 GCA_018268545.1 Actinomycetota bacterium | reverse complement strand
TCATCGACGCCGACGATGTCATCGACGCGCAGGGCGTCGCCGATCTGCTCGGGCTCGCACAGCGAAACACCGTCTCGCTCTATCAGCGCCGATACGCAGGGATGCCACGGCCAGTGATCGATCTGGGTCGTGGCCGTTGCAAACTATGGTCGAGGCAAGAGGTCGAGAATTGGCACGCCGGTCGCGGGCGTACGCCAGGGGATGGAGCACCTGATGGCTGAGGGCGGAAGCGAACTGTTCATCGTCGACAACTCGATTTCGGGTTGGACGGGACTTGAGTACCTGGCCCAATGGACAGATATCGCGAAGGCGTTCGACGTCGCCACGGGTTACTTTGAGATCGGTTCGCTGCTTGCGCTGGATGGCAAGTGGCAGCAGCTCGACAAGATCCGCATCCTCATGGGTGACCAGGTCACGTTGAAGACGAAGCGAGCGTTCGCCGAGGCCCTCCGTGACCGCACGACCTTCCTCGATGACAGCATCGAGAGCGAAAAGGGCGAGAACCCGTTCTTGCGCGGTGTCGACGCGATCGTCGAGGCGTTGAAATCTGGGCAGATCGAGTGCCGCGTGTACCGAGAGGACAAGTTCCACGCGAAGGCGTACATCACCCACGCCAAGCTCGACGTGGTGGGTGCACAGGCGCTCGTCGGCTCGTCCAACTTCACCCGCCCCGGTCTCACCCAGAACATCGAGCTCAATATCCAGGTGCAGAGCGGGCGCGAGGTCGCGCAGCTGCAGCGTTGGTTCGAGCACCATTGGGCCGAGGCCGAACCGGTGACCGAAGAGGTGCTGTCCACCATCACTCGGCATACGGCGCTGTACACGCCGTTCGACGTCTACGCGAAGGCGTTGCACGCGTACTTCGGTGGGCATGAACTGACCGGTGGTGAGTGGGACGAGTCCCGTTCGAAGATGTTCGGCTATCTCGACCTCTACCAGAAGGAGGCGTACTGGGCGATGATGAAGATCGCCAAGCAGTTCGGTGGCGCATTCCTCTGCGACGGGGTCGGCCTGGGCAAGACGTTTGTCGGACTCATGCTCATCGAGCGGTTGGTCTTGCACGAGAACAAGCGGGTCGCGCTCTTCGCACCCAAGGCTGCGGTCGAGGGTGTGTGGGCGCCGCATCTGAAGAAGTGGCTTCCGCACATCGGCGGGGTCGGCGGGGGAGCGGACTTCTCCAACCTCGCGATCTTCGCCCACACCGATCTGAATCGTGGTGGGGACTTCCCTGATCGTTTCCGGCGGATGACCGAGTTGGCCGACGTCGTGATCGTCGACGAGGCCCATCACTTCCGCAACACGGGTCGGGCCGGCGAGGAGGATGACCCGTGGGAAGACCTGAGTCGGTACCGCCGGCTGTTCAGGATCCTGGACGCCTCGGAGCGGTCGAAATCCTTGTACCTGCTCACGGCGACCCCGATCAACAACCGTTTGTCGGATTTCCGACACATGGTCGAGTTGTTCTCGCGTAAGGATGACGCGTATTTCGCCAAGACCCTCGGCGTGAACAACCTCACGGCCCACTTCAACAATCTGGAGAAGCATCTTCAAGCGTCCCTCGGAGGCCAACCGCAGGCGGCGGACGAGGGGCTGGCGGTCGAGGCCGAAGAGGTGTTGGCGGGGGACCCGGTGTTCGAGGCGCTGGTCGTGCAGCGCAGTCGCGCGTATGCGAAGGCCAGTCAGATCCAGGAGACCGGCGAGTCCGCGATCTTCCCGGTACGCGAAGGCCCGGTCGTTGCCGACTATTCGATCCGCAAGGCGTATGGCAATGTCCTCGACCAGTTCGAGATGGCGTTCCAGAAGCAGGATCCACTCTTCTCGCTTCCGATCTACTATCCGCTCGCCTACTACACCGGTCCGGACAGCGACATCGACCCCTTCGTCGAGAACCGGCAGAAGCAGGTCGTCGGGCTGATCCGCACACAGTTCTTGAAACGATTCGAGTCCTCCGCGCACGCTTTCGAGTGTTCGCTCGATCGCATGCTGCGCAAGTTGCTCGCGTTCGTCGAGGTGAACGTCGAAGGCGCCGCAGATGAGAAGCGGCTCGACCGGTGGAAGCGGCAGCACGCCAAGGTGCTCGACTATCACCCGTACACCCAGCTCGGGTTCGATCTCGGTTCGGCAGGTGACGGTGAATCGTCCGCGGACGGTGATGAAGAGGAGGACATCGTCCCTCCGGAGTTCCTGGAGGCAGCCGAGGTGCTGTCACGTGACGAGTACAACGTGGATGAGATCATCGATGAGGTCTACCTGGATCTCGACGAGATCACGCGGTTCATGGACGTGCTTCGCACGTTCACCCCCGCCAAGGACGACAAACTTAAGCGCCTCGTCTCGCTGTTGAAGACCAAGGAGCTTGCCGGTCGAAAGGTGCTGATCTTCACGGAGTTCGCCGACACGGCCCGCTATCTTGCGACCGAGTTGGCGAAGGCGGGCGTCGACGGGGTCGCTGAACTCGACGGCGGCTCGGGGGTGAATCGCGCGGAGGTGATTCGACGTTTCTCGCCCTACTACAACGGCTCATCGTCGGGTGAGCTCGCCGAAAAGGGGATATCCGAGATCCGCGTGCTCGTCTCGACCGACGTGCTGTCGGAGGGTTTGAACCTGCAGGACGCGACCCGCCTGATCAACTACGACCTGCACTGGAACCCGGTCCGGCTCATGCAGCGCATCGGTCGTGTCGACCGGCGCATGGACCCGGAGACCGAGGCGCGACTGAAAGTCGATCACCCGGAGTTGGCTGGTGACCGCGGCACTGTCGTCTACTGGAACTTCCTCCCGCCGGATGAGCTCGAGCGACTCCTGCTCCTTTTCGAGAAGGTCACCAACAAGACACTCGTTATTTCCAAGACCCTGGGGATCGAGGGTCGGAAGTTGTTGACGCCCGATGACACGTTCGATCCGCTCAAGGAGTTCAACGCTGCCTATGAGGGAACGAAGACCCGGGTCGAGGATCTCCAGCTCGAGTACCAGGCGCTCCTTCGTGATGACTCCGGCCTGGCCGATCGGCTCGACCGGCTCCCGGGGTCGGTCTTCTCGGGGCGCCAGCAGGACGATGGCGCACGGCGTGGCGTGTTCCTGTGCTATTCCCTGCCGGCATTCGACCAGGATGCCGACGCGTTCACCTACGACGCGGGGCCGACTCGCTGGTACTTCGTCGACGCGGACAGTGGCGATGTCATCGAGGCAGCACCCGAGATCGCCGATTCGATTCGATCCGATCCTTCCACGCCGAGAGTGACGAAGGCCGACGAGGCCGACCTCGTCAAGGCGCGGAAGGTCGTGAACAAGCGCATCAAGAACTCGTACCTGAAGATGGTCGGGGCGCCGCTCGACGCGCCCAAGCCGCGCCTCGAATGTTGGATGGAGGTTTCGAAGTGAGCGGCGACGAGACCTGGAGGAAGCTTCGCGAGATCCGTACGTTTGCTCAGCTCTGCGCGTACCTGGCCGGGGAGCTCGGTTGGCCGCTGGACGAGGCCCAGCTCGTCAACGAGGATCTCGAGGACATCACCTTCGATTGGGAGGCCGATGAGCTGGGCATTCCTGCCGACCAGGTGAAGCGCATCGCCCGGATCCGTCAGCTTCGGCCGTTGACTGCATCGCAGCCGTGGGGAATCTTCTTCGTCGATCTGACCGGCGAGCGGTTGCTGGTGACACCGCTGCGGAGATTGCTCCAAGCATTGGTGACCAAGAAGCGCGGCGCACACGGCCCCAGCCGACCGACGTGGGAGCGGGACGATCTGCTGTTCGTCGTCACCACTCAGGCGTCGGATGGGGTGGAGATGCATCTGTTGGCGTTCTTCGATTCGGAGACCTCGACGCCCGAGATCCGTTCGCTCCCGTGGCAGCCGGCGCGCGCCCCGGATCGTTACCTCCGTCGTGTCGCGACCGAGCTGTTGCCCCGTCTCGCTTGGCCGGATACCGAGGCCAAAGCCGACCCCGAGGCCTGGCGGGCAAGTTGGCGCGACGCGTTCAAGCTCCGCCCGGGCGAAGTCATCCGGTCGGCCGACCGGCTCGCGGATCGTATGGCTGCCACGGCGGTGGATCTGCGCGCCCAGATCGGCGTGGCCCTCGACGAAGAAGACGGCGAGGGTCCCTTCAGCGATCTGCTCGAGGATGTCAGGACCCAGCTGGTCGCCGGGGTGGATGGCGACCGGTTCGCCGACATGTGCGCGCAGACGCTGGTGTACGGGGTGCTCTCGGCCCGGGTGACCGACCCGGACGGATTCGGCGTGTCGCCGGTGTTGACTGCGGTTCCGTTGGCGAACCCGTTCCTGACGGCGTTCTTCGAGCAGGTGCATGACGAGGCGCTCGCGCTCGATCTGGAAGGCAGCGGCCTCGAGCAACTCGTGGCCGATCTGCGAACGTCGAATGTCGAGGCGATTCTCGACCAGTTCGGCTCCACCGCGAAGGGTGGGGATCCGGTCATCCACTTCTACGAGGAGTTCCTGAAGCGGTACGACTCGAAGCTCCGCGCGGATGCAGGCGCGTTCTACACGCCGCAGCCGGTTGTGGCGTTCATGGTTCGTACGGTCGACCAGATCCTCCGCGAACGATTCGGATTGGGGCTCGGCGTCGCGGACCCGTCCACGTGGGCCGAGGTGTGTGCACACCTGGGAATCGAGGTGCCGGCTGGGATCGATCCCGAGAAACCGTTCGTGTCGATGATCGACCCGGCGACCGGCACGGGCACGTTCCTGGTGGAGTGGCTGCGTCAGGCCCGTCGGTCGTTCACCGCCGCACGGCCGAAAGGGAACTGGCCCGAACATTTGCGGGCCCACGTGCTTCTCGCGATGCATGCGTTCGAGTTGATGCTGGGACCGTTCGCGATCGCTCACCTGAAGGTGGCGCTCGCGCTCGATGACGACGGGTTGGACCTGGTCGAACCGAACATTCGCCTGACCGACACACTGGAGCATCCGAGCAACGAGTCGCAGTTCGCGACGATGCTCGACCCGGTGGCCGCAGAGGGTGAACGAGCATCGGAGTTGAAGACCGACGAACGTTTCACGGTTGTGATCGGCAACCCACCGTACGACCGAGAGCAGCGGGCCGCGGGGCAGATGGGGAAGCGCAAGGGTGGGGTCGTTCGGTATGGCGTGCCAGGGGTCTCACCGCTCCTCGACGCGGTGACCGAGCCGATGAAAGTCGCCGGCCTCGGCGTACACACCAAGAACCTCTACAACGACTACGTTTACTTCTGGCGTTGGGCCACTTGGCAGGCGACGCAGTTGCCGGAGGGGCCGGGCGTGGTCGCGTTCATCACGGCGGCGTCGTACCTCGACGGCATTTCGATGAGTGGCCTGCGCGAGCACCTTCGGGACGTATTCGACGAATTGTGGATCGTCGACCTTGGTGGCGAAGGCCGGGGCGCTTTGGTCGAAGAGAACGTGTTCGACATCCGTACTCCGGTAGCGATTTGCTTCGGAATTCGCGCCGGAAGGCGCGCGACTGACGGGTGCGACGCACGGTACCTGCGGATTGTTGGGACACGCCAGGCGAAGTTCGACGCGCTAAGTACACTGCGGTTCGACCCGTCGGAGGCCGAGGCGATCGACGGTGCGCCGATGGGTAGGCTCACGCCACAGCTGAACGACGGCTATTCATCATGGCCAACGGTGACTGACTTGTTGCCCTGGAGACATTCGGGTTCGGAAACGAAGCGGAACTGGGTGATTTCGGCATCGCAGAGGGTGCTCAAGCATCGCTGGAGCGAGCTGGTGTCCGCGATTCCGCGTGAGCGAGGGACCCTGCTGAAAGAAACGCGTGACAGACAGGCGTCGTCCACGCCAGCACCGTTGCTCGGTGGGCAAGGCCATCTGACGGCGCTGTCGCGGCTTGATCGCGACGCGGAGCCGGAGGGATATCGGAGATACGCGTTTCGGAGCTTCGACCGACAGTGGGTGATAGCTGATCATCGAGTGGCGGACTATCCGCGCCCTGTCCTCTGGCGGAACCAATCGGATCGGCAGCTGTTTTTGCTTTCCTTAACGTCGTCAAAGCTGGGCTCCGGGCCGTCGCTTATGTCAGCCGCCTACGTCCCAGATAGAAACGTCTTCAACAACCGGGGTACGGCCGTGCTAGCGCTGTACCGTGATTCGGCGAGCAAAGTACCAAACGTTACAGACGGCCTGCTCGACGCACTGAGTGATGCGCTTGGCGGTGGGATTTCGGCGGAGGATCTAGTCGCGTATCTCTACGGCCTGTGCGGCACGGCCGCGTTCAGCGAGCATTTCGCTGACGAGCTGGCCGAGGGTGCGGGCGCTGTCCATGTTCCGATCACCTCCGACGTGAGGCTGTTCAATCGTGTCGTCGAACTCGGCCGAGATCTGCTCTGGTGGCATACCTGGGGCGAACGTTTCGCTCCGGCCGGGTCGAAGGCGCTTCCGCCCGGCCCCGCCGTCGAGACCGGGCCGATCCGCGGCTACCCGGAGACTTGCTCGTACGACGCAGAGACCGAGACGCTGACGGTTGGGACGGGGACGTTCGGCCCCGTGCCGGAGGCGGTGTGGAACTTCGACGTGTCCGGTCTGAAGCCGCTCCAATCCTGGCTCGGATACCGGATGGCCAAACGGAAGGGTAAGAAGTCCAGCCCGCTGGACGACATCCGCCCGAGCCGCTGGACGTTCACCGACGAGCTCCTTCAGCTCATCGCGATCCTCGACCACACCGTTCAGGTCACCCCGACTGCGGCAGCACTCGTCGACGAAATCCTGGCGGGCGACCTCATCGACGCTGCCGATCTCCCCGCCCCGACCGCCGCCGACCGCAAAGCCCCGAAGCCGTGATCACCCACACCCACTGCAGCGGCTCCGCCCGCCGGGGGGCACGATGAGGGGGTCGTTGACCGTCACGGCTGCGCCCACTTTCCTGAGGGACTATCGCAAGGCCGGGGTCTCCCTCCAGACACTTGCCGAGGGCGCGGTCCACGACCTGCTGCGTCGAGCCCAGGCGGACGCCGGTGGCTGGCGACGTCATTACGACCGGGTTGCAGGACTCGATGGGCGGGTTCTCGAGATCGACCTCGCAGGCGGACCGAGGATGCTGGCGATCGACAACGGCGAACTGATCCTCTGGAGAATGGGTGACCACTCACTGGTCAAGAAGGTCGCGCAGGATCGGCCGCCGTGGCCTGAGCAGTCGCAGCCGCTCCCGCGCCAGTTCGAACTCGACACTCGAGTTTCGCTGTTCCCTGACGACGACGATCGTGGGTTCATCGACTTCGCGAATGAGAACACGGCCGACTGGATCTACTGGCTGGACGATGAACAGAGTGCGGCTGCGGAATGGCTGGAGACTTCCATCCTTGAATCGTGGGACAACGGTGTGCCCCTCCACGCGGGCCTGTTGGGTGGCCCCGGTACCGGCAAGACGACCATCCTCGTCTGGCTCCTCAAACAGCTCGCGCTCGTCGAGGAGGACGGCCTGGGAATGCGGCTGAAGTTGAAGGCCCCGCCTTCCGTCGTGAATCAGATCGAGAACTCGACCGGGTGGGACCTGTCGTCGTACGTGTTGGTCGGATCGTCGATCGCCGACGGTCACCCTCGCGACGCTCCCGAGGTGATCCTGGTTGATGACCCCGGCTCGCTGGAAGACCTCAAGTTGTTGATGACGGGCTTCCCTTGGTCATCGGTGGTCTTTGGATTCGATCCGCTGCAGATGGCCGATTCGGTGACCGATGACGCACTCGATGCGTTCGAGGACAGCTGCGCGGTCGAGACGTTCTGGTTCTCGTCGTGTTACCGGCAGAAGGAAGCCGTAGGGGAGGCAGCGATGCACGTGGCCCAGGTCGTCGCTGCGTCGTCGCCTTTCCTACGCGAGGACAAGAAGCAGCGCCACGCGTCGGACCGTGCGATTCTGACCGGCAAGGTGAACAACCTCGAGTTCGTCAACCCGTCCGGGGCCATCCAGACGACCCGCGACCCTGACTGGAACGAGTGGGAGGAGTACTGGCGATACATCTATCGACTTCGACGTCAGGGACGGCTCTGGAACCATTGGCCCCCACTACTCGTGGTCCAGGACCCTCTCGCCGACATCAACCCCACTTGGCTCGCTCGAATCGATGCTGTCTCCTCGCACCGGTGCTCGACCGACGACCTGCAACAGGTGAAGGGCCTCGAGTACCAGCACGTGCTCATGACCCTGGGCGAGACTCTGTACTCGAACATCGATTCAGGGTTCGAGGGAAGCGGGCAGTACAGCTACAACCGCTTCCGCCTCTTCCGGATCCCGTTCAGCCGAGCGAAGGACAGCCTCACGACCTTCGTCTTCCCCGACCGCGAACCAGAGCCTTGACGCTGTGCGAGTGGCCCGGAGGTGAGCGAACGATGACGATCGAAGACGACGTGCGCGAATGGGCAGCAACGCGTCCCCTGTGGCAACAGGAGGTCCTGGCTGAGCTCGCCGACGGGCGCGAGTTCACTGACGCTGATCTGGAGTCTCTCGCGGACCGTGTAGCCGCTGCCACGGGGACCGCCACGGCGGCGGGGAGCTCAACGCTCTCAATCAGGCACGGGACCGCGGACCAGGTCCAGCTCGTAGAGCTTGGAAGTCTGAATTGCGTCAACGCACTCATCGATGGCGAAACACTGACCTTCGGCGGAGATGGTCTCACGATCATCTACGGAGACAACGGCAGCGGGAAGTCCGGGTACGCCCGGCTGCTCAAGAACATGATCAAGACGCGCCACGAGGAAGTCGTCCTCGCCAACGTATTCGAAGACGGCGGGGACACGCCCAGCGCCGAGCTGGTGTACACGATTTCGGGATCTCGCGAG
>JAFDWI010000230.1 GCA_018268545.1 Actinomycetota bacterium | reverse complement strand
TTGACCTGGCGGCCGAGGTCGGGATCGGTCACCGCTGGGCGGAAGTGGCGGACCGCGTCGATGAACATCTCCTCGCCGTTGGGGAACACGCCTGAAAGAACCGTCAGGACGTGGGCGGTGATGACATCATCGTGGGAGGTGATCGACCGGTCGAGGCAACGAAGTAGGTCGGCGAAATCCGGGTGACGGACGTCGATGACGCGCTCGGGGTCTCGGGTCTGGTGCGCTGCGAGGGTCGATTCGGGCACCGCGAGATGCTACCGGCGCGAACTTCGATGGCGTGGTCTCGCCGTCAGATCGTGGATCCGGCGAGCCTGGCAGCGACCATCGCGGTTTCCCACACCGGTGCGAACGGTGGCGCATAGGCCAGGTCGAGCATCGAGAACTCGTCGACGGACGTCGCCTTCCACACGGCCAACGCGAGGACGTCGATGCGCTTGCCGACCTCGGATCCGCCCACGATCTGCGCACCGAGCATCCGCCCGGTCGATCGCTCGGCGACGATCTTGACCGTCAGGGGTGCGGCGCCCGGGTAGTAGCCCGCCCTGGAGCGTCCTTCCGCGGTTGCTGCCACGGCATCGAATCCCGCTGCGGCCGCCTCGGACTCGGTGAGCCCGGTCCGTGCGATCTCGGTGTCGCCGACCTTGGTGATCGCCGTGCCGACCACGCCGGGGAAGATCTCGGAACCGCCCGCGATGTTGGTTCCGGCGACTCGCCCCTGCTTGTTGGCATGGGTGCCCAGCGCGATCCACGTCGGTTCGCCGGTGACCAGATGCCGACTCTGCGCACAGTCTCCCGCCGCCCAGATCCCGTCGGTCGGGGTGCGCATGTGCCCATCGGTGGCGATCGCACCGGAAGGGCCGATCGTGATGCCCGCGTCGCGAGCGAGATCCACGGCGGGCCGCACACCGAGCCCGATCACGACCAGGTCGGCCTCCAGTTCGCCCGACGACGTGGCGACCGCGGTGACTCGGCCGTCGGTGCCGGACAGGAACCCCTCCACGGCGGATCCGAGGTGGAGGTCGACGCCGAGTGCCCGCACGCCCTGGGCGACCCGCGCTCCCATGTCGGTATCCATCGTCGCCATGGGCTGGTCGCGTGCTTCGACGAGCGAGACGGCGATGCCACGTGCGACGAGTGCCTCGGCGACCTCGAGTCCGATGTAGCCGCCGCCGACGACCACGGCACGGTCGGGGTGATCTGACCGAATCGCTTCGTCGATTGCCACGGTGTCGGGAATCGTGTGGATTCCGAGCACCCCGTCGCTGTCGATACCGTCCAGGTTCGGTCGGATCGGGGTCGCGCCTGTCGCGATCAACAGCTCGTCGAAGGCGTCGGTCGATGTGGTGGCACCGGCGAGATCGCGCACGGTCACGGTCCGGGCGGCGGTGTCGATGGCGACGACCTCGTGACCGATCCGGACGTCGAGCCCGTTCGCCCGGTGCGCCTCGGGCGTCCGTGCCACGACGTCGGCGACATCCGCGACGAGTCCGCCGACGACGTAGGGCAGGCCGCACGCCGCGTACGAGGTGTAGTCGCCCCGTTCGAACACGATGACCTGGAGATCGTCGTCGAGGCGCTTCGCCCGCCCGGCCGCCGACATGCCGGCTGCGTCACCACCGATCACCACGAGTCGTCTGCTCACGCGGTTCCCTTTCGTTCGTGCGGTCGTCGTGTCATGGTTGCTCCACCCGTGACCGCACCGTAGTGGTGCCGGCCGGTGATGGGCGGATCGCCACGTGGGCCGTCAGCGGCGGAGCACCTCGAGGTGTTCGCGCGATCGTTCAGCGCGGGGTCGTATCGCTGAAGACCAGGATGCTCCCGCCGTAACAGGCCACCCACACCGACCGGGTCGTCGGTTCGTATGCGATGCCGATCGGGTGGTAGTCGGTCTTCTCGGTGTCGAGCACCTTCAGGTCCGACGAGGACAGCTTCGAGACGGTCGACGAGTCGTAGTTCACGACGTACAACGCCTTTCCGTCGGAGGAGATCGCCATCGACCGTGGTTCTGCTCCGGTCGCGTGGGTCGCGACGATCGCTCCGTTCGAGCGCTGCACCTTGGTGACGGTTCCCGAGGCGTTGTTGGTCACGTACAGGTAGTCACCGTCGGGCGAGATCACGATGTGGCGCGGTCCGTCGCCGGACTGGGCGAACGTCGAAACCGCTCCCGAGGCCAGGTCGACCGAGCTGATGCGGTTGGATCCCATCATCGCGACGTAGGCCGTCCGGGAATCCGGTGACACGACGATGCCTCTGGGGTAGCGACCTCCCAGGTCGATCCGCCGGGTTTCGGTCGCCTTCGCGGTATCGACCTCGCTGAGTGCCCACGAGCACCAGTTGGACACCAGCAGCGTCTTCTGGTCGGGGGTCAAGGCCATGAACTTGGGGACCGCGCCGACGTGGATCACCTGGTCGACCTTCTTGGTGGCGACGCTGATCCGGTACACGTAGCTGGTGTCGGTTCCGTCACCGGCGGAACACGCGTCGCGGCCCTCTGGGCCGAAACCGGTGCCGTACATCGAATAGTTCGAGACGTACTCGTAGCGCCCATCGGTGGTGAACACCGATTCGACGGGTGCACCCTTGGACGTCCCGGGGTGTCCCTGGATTCCGAAGCTCGAAAGGTCGACGCTGTCTGGGATGGTCGCGACGAGTTTGCGTGTCGCCGGGTCGTACCACGTCACATTGTGTGAGTACATCATCGACTGGGCGCTGACGAGACCGGTCGGTGACGCGGTGACCGACTTCGGGGTGATCCTGCCGGTGATGCGTTCGATCTGTCGCATGACGGTCGAGTCCGAAGGTGGGCCCGCCACGGTGGTCGGCGGCGGAATCGTGGTCGTCGTGGTCGCATGGGTCGACGAGGCCAACCCGCCGGACCGGGTGGTCGTGGGAGTCGTATTCGGGGAGCCGGCGCCGCATGATCCGAGCGTGCACATGATGGCGATCGCGGACCCCAGGGCGGCGATGGTCCGCCCGATCCGGATGCGTCGTGGCATGGTTCTCTCCCTCGTGGCCTGAAGTGCGGTTCCGGATCACGAGGATAGGTGGCCGGACCGGTGGGGCGGTCCCCCGCAGTGACCCGCGAATCCGCCGAGGGTGGAGTGGCAGAAGTCATGGTGCACCGTTCGACGCTTGGTGTTACCGTCGGTAACAGGTGATCGTCCGCGCGATCGTCCCGCACCGATGAACAAGGGGGAAACCATTCCATGACCGCTTCCGAACCCGTCCTCGACCCGTCTTCCGGCCGGACCGGCGCCGCGACGGCCGAACCCATCGCGGTTCGCCGGTTGCGACTCGACTACGACTCCGATCCGCTCCCCAAGTACTTCATGGAAGACGAACTGATGAGCCATGTCGTCGCCGTGCTCTCGGCGCTGTTCCCCGAAGGCGAGGACTTCTTCGTCCGGTCGGTGCGCCGTTACCGGGACCGCATCACCGACCCGGTGCTGAAGAAGCAGGTGGCCGGGTTCATCGGCCAGGAAGCCAACCACGGACGAGAACACCGCAACTTCAACGCCCGGCTCCAAGCGCTCGGTTACCCGACCGCCCGGGTCGATCGTCTGGTCCGCAGAGGCCTGGCCGTCAACGAGAAGACCCGTTCGCCCGAGGTGTGCCTCGCCGTCACCGCTGCACTCGAGCACTACACCGCCACCCTTGCCGAAGTGCTGCTCACCGATCCGGAAGCTCGTGCGAAGTTCACGAGTCCGGAGGTTCGTGACCTCCTCGTCTGGCACGCACTCGAGGAATCCGAGCACAAGGCCGTGGCCTTCGACGTGTACCAGCAGGTCGTCGGCGACCAGACGCTCCGAGCTCGTGTCATGCGGGAGATCACGTTCTGGTTCCTGTTCGACTCGATCACCCAGACGACCCTGTCGATCCTCGCCGATCGCGATGCCCGCCGGCCCACCGTGCTGTGGGCGAACCTCAAGAAGCTCCGGACGTCACCGTGGCTGTCCAAGGCCGTCCGGCAACGCATCGCTGATTACAACCGGCCGGACTTTCATCCCGATGACTTCGACAATGCCGAATTGACGGCCCTGTGGCGTGACCGGCTCTTCGGGAGCGAGGGCTCGCTCGCCGGCAAGGTGCGCGCACCTCGAGCCCGCGATGATGTGAAGGCCGCAGCCGCCGCCTGACTCGGCGGTCGGCGCGCGGGGTTCAACACGGTGCCAGGGGCGAGACCAGCGGCCACGGACGCTCGCGTTCCATGACGAGCGCGCAGTCGAGCAGGCGAGCGTCGTGATGATGCGGCGCGATGATCTGCATGCCGACCGGAAGGTCGTCGAGGGTTCCGGCCGGGATCGAGATGGCCGGGTTTCCCACCACGTTCGCAGGGATCGTGAGCGCGCCGTTGTTGCCCAGACCGACCTTTCGACCGGCGACCCGGGTGTTCGCCCCGACGTGCGCGGGAAACGCGACGTCGGGATTGGTGGCACAGATCACCAGATCGACGCGGTCGAAGATGTCGGCCATCGCCTCGTTCGCCGCGGTTCGTGCCGCCTCGGCTCGACCCGCGACCGACAGGGACAGGTAGTCGTCGGCGAAACGCAAGCCGAATGCCATCTCCTTGGTGAGATCTCCCTCACATGCCGGCCAACGATCTCCGAGTTCGTGGCGCAACGGCGCGAGGTTTCCGACGGCCCATTCGGTGTCGAGCGCAGGGAGCCGCACGGTCTCGGTGACCACTCGCATCCCGGCCGCGGCGGCGAGCGCTGCGCCGGCTTCCGCCACGATCTCGGCGACTTCGTCGCGGACGGTCGCGACCCCCAGATCGGGGGCGATCGCGACGCGCAGGCCCGCGAGATCGAGCGCGCCGAGGTCACGTTCCCAACCTTCGACGCGGGGTAGCGAGTACGGGTCGCGCGGGTCGTGACCGTTCGCGACGTCGTACCAGCGCGCAACGTCGCGCACCGATCGTGCCAGGCACCCGACCACCACCGTCATCGGCGCGATGGTCGTGCGTGGGCCACGTGGAATGCGACCGGCGGTTCCCTTCATGCCGACCAGGCCGTTGAATCCTGCGGGGATCCGGATGGAGCCGCCACCGTCGCCACCTGACGCGATCGGTACGATCCCGCCCGCAACGGCCGCGGCACTCCCGCCCGAGGAGCCGCCAGCAGTCCGACCGGATTGCCACGCATTGTGGGTGATCCCGTGAAGCTTGGTGACCGAGACGTTCAGACCGCCGAATTCCGACGCGGTCGTCTGCCCCACGGGTACCGCGCCGGCGTCGAACAGCCGCTGCATCTGTGTCGAGGTCGTATCGGCGACGCGATCGGCGAAGACCAGCGATGCTTCGGTGTTCGGCCAGCCTTCGACCGGTTCGAGTTCCTTCACCGCGAGCGGGATGCCACCGAAGGGCAGTGCGACGTCCGCCCTTGCGGCCGCCTCATGGGCACGGTCTGGGTCGAGATGAGCGAACGCGTCGAGGTCGCTTCGCTCGATCGCGTCGAGCGCGGCCTCGAGCTCTTCGAGCGGCGAACGCTCACCGGACCGATACGCCTCGACCAGACCGACGGCATCTCCTTGCCAGGGTTTCGTCATGGGCGGTGACGATACCGGTCGGCGGGCGCGACGTGCTGCGATCCGGTGTCGATGACCCGGTGTCGCACCCGATGTCGGCGGTAGCATGGTCCGATGCCGGGTCCGAGGAGTCCGATGCAGGCACAGAGGGGTTCGTCGAACGGTTTGCTACGCCGCCGTGGTCACCTGGGGCCGCTTGTCCTCGTGTTGGTCATCGGGGTCGTTCCGTTTTTGGCCGTGAAGTCCAGCGGCGCGGCGACTCCGACGTTCACGATCACCCCGACGACCGGTCTGGTCGACGGTCAGACGGTCAGCGTCACGGCGTCGAACATCGACAGCGGGGTCACCTATGTGATCGTGGAATGCGGCCCCGTAGCGTATGCGTTGCTCGGTGGCCATGGCCCCGACGGTGACCGGAACCCCGAGGACGGTTGTGATGCGCAGAGCGCGTACATCCGGTTCACCGGGGATGGTTCGACGGTGCATGCGGACGTGACGGTGCACGTGATCCTGAACGCGGCGGTCGGGCCGATCGACTGCCGGACCGAGCAGTGCTTCATAGCGTTGTTCCCGCTTGCCGGGTCGGCACCGACCCAGCCCGAGAACATCACATTCGGGGCGAACGCGTGCGCGGCGGCCGGGTCCTGCGTCGTCGGGACGCGCCCCGGCGTCGCGGGTCGAACCTCACCCGAACCCGCACGGGCGACGCCGGCACCACCGACGGTTGCCACAGCGACCGCAGGGTCACCCGTTTCGCTCGCGGTCACCGCTGGACTGGCAGGTGATCTCACCGCGATCGGTGCGGTAACCGGCGAGGTCACCGGTGCATTCGGCGCTCCTGACGTTCCGGCATCTCCCGTCTCCGGTGAAGGCATCGTGCGTCTGGACCTCGCCGCACCGGGCACGGACTGGGGGGCGAACACACCGAGTTCGATCGTGGTCGACGTGTCGGTCGACGGGGGCACACCACAGCAGATGGTGTTGTTCAACGGTGCGACGCCGTTCGTGTACGCGGGCGGAGTGGGAGCCCTGGCGACCGGCCCGCACACCGTCGTCGTCGCCATCGACGCGGCGTTGAGCCATCCCGGGGTCGGTCCGGCAACCGTCGACGTACACGATGTGGCGCTCGAGGTGGTCGCTCCGGGCAATCCGCGGTACGCGGCGATCCACTATGCACCGATCCTCTGGGGGCGTTCGACCTCCGCGTTGCACGACACGCCGTTGATCGAATACGCATCGACCACCACGTCGGCATCGGGCACGACCGCGGGGTACACGATGGCCTTCAGCCATGAGAATGCCGGAACGGCGTTCATCCCGTTCCTCGAATCCGCGGTCTGGGGACGGACGACCGACATCGAGTCGTTCTTCAATGTCACGACCGATGCGGGTGGGACGCCCACCGGCGGCTCGTTCCTGTCGGGCGCCACCCCGGACGGTTACCGCGATTCCCAGACGGCGATCAACGAACCGACGGTCGCCTACACGAGCGGCGTGTGGGTCGGTGGCTCGCACGGAGTGCTCCGTGTCGCGACCGGGAACAACGACTTCTCCCAGAACGGGACGACACCGTTCCGGTTCCGCCCCGTCCCGGTTGCTGCTCCTGCCCCGGGCCAACCTCGTGAGGCGGTGATGGACGCGAACCCGTGGACGTACCGGATCGCCGGCGAGGAGGTCGCTCGGTGGTACACGAATTTCACGACGGATCCGATGTTGCCCGAGCAGGGTGACGCCCGGCAGTACGCGTATGTCCAACTCGATTCGACCGGCGCATCCGTCGACCGGGTGGCGGTCGACGTGCGGATCGCCGGTGATCCGACCTGGTACGCGAGTGACTTCGGTTCCGGTTACAACACCGGGGGCACCGGGGTCGACCGAACCGTGATCAAGCTGCCGACGGACTGGTTGTCACGGGGGATCGAGGGCGTGCGGATCCGGGTGTTCCCTGGCACCGCTGCGACCGCGCTCGACGTGTCGAGCCTGCGGGTCCTCGGTCTGGATCAGACCTGGGGGCTGCACCTCGTGTCGCTCCCCGAAGCGTCGATCGTTTCCGGATTCCTGTTCGTGATGCCGACACCGCCGCCGGTGACGACGTCCACGACGCTCGCTCCCGGGACCTCGACGCCGCCGCGCGCGCCGGCCGCGCCGGAACCGACCGTACCGACGGTGTCCGTGGCTCCCGTCGCACCACCGGCGGCAGCGGTGTCGGTGGCACCCACCTACACCGGCTGAGCCCGCGGGTCGCGCACTCCGGGCGCGACCCCCTCGACGCGTAGGGTGGCGAGATCATGGACACCGTCGAGTTCCTCGGGCTCCGAGCGACCCACAATCCGCATCGTTGGTACCTGCCGGTCGTCCCCGGGATCTCCACCGGCGCCCCGTTCCTGTTCGGAGGGTGCGCGCTGGGTGCGGCGATCGAAGCGATGGAACGAACGACCGGTCGTCCGATGATCTGGGCGACCGGGCAGTACCTGTCCTACGCCCACCCTCCCGAGATCATGGACATCGACGTGACCGTCGCGACCCAAGGTCATCACATCACCCAGGCACGTGCGGTCGGGCACGTGGGCGACCGTGAGATCGTGACGGTCAACGCAGCACTGGGTTCGCGCCCCGGTGACGAGTTCGGCCGATGGCCGACGTTTCCCGATGTGCGGCCGCCACAGGAGTGTCGGCCTCGTGAACGTCCCTGGGTCGACGACTCGTCGTTGTTCACACGTATCGACCTGCGCGCCGCCGATGCACGTGACTGGGATGACCTGGACGGGACGCCGAGTGGGCACGGCCGTTCGGCGCTCTGGGCGAAGATCCCCGAGCTGTCGGAGGTGTCCGCCGGTGCGTTGGCGATTCTCGGCGATCACGTGCCGTTCGGGATCTCCCAGGCGCTCGGCGTGATGGGCGGTGGGAACAGTCTCGACAACACCCTCCGGATCGTGCGCCTCGTCCCGACCGAGTGGGTTCTCCTCGATGTCCGGATCGACGCTGTCGCCGACGGGTTCGGTACCGGGACCGTCTTGTTGTGGTCCGAGGACGGTGGGCTCCTGGCGACGGCGAGCCAGTCGACGATCGTGCGACATTGGGCTCCTCCGGATCCATCGTCTGTCCCGGGAGCGACCGGCTCGACAGACCGTTCCGATGACGAAAGGAACTGAACTCGTGAGCCGACTCGGTATGACGATCCCATTCGACGGGGTGCCGCTC
>JAFDWI010000022.1 GCA_018268545.1 Actinomycetota bacterium | reverse complement strand
GTCGCCGTGGCCGCGACGATCACGGCGTTCGTCTTCCGCGCGCGGGTCACCTACTACGGGCGCCAACTGGAGAGCGCGCTCGGCGAGTCGGGTTCCGACTCCTACCTCGGCTATCAGCTCGACCGCATCGACGGCTACATCAACTCCGAACATCAGCGGCGCCATCAGGCCGCCGTGCAAGCCGACGTCGACGAGGCGCTCGCCCGTTGGAAGCTCACGGCCGGCGACGTCGACCTCGACTGGGCGGTCGAACATCGCCCGGCAATCGAAGCAGCCGCCGGATTGCGATCGGCCGAACCCACCTCCGATGGCACCGCGGTCGTCGCCCGTCATGCGAGCGACGAGACACCAGAACTCATCGACACGCTCGTCTCACGCCTCACGAAGAACCGGCGATTCGGCTCCGAGGGCGAATCCTTCCCCGTGCCGCGCGACGAGCACTTCGGGGTATTCGACCCCGGAGTACGTCCCGCGCTCCTCGAAACCCTCGTTCGACAGGCCGGATCGCCCCAGGTGATCGTCCTGACCAACTCCGAGGACATCGTCTCGTGGGCCCGGCTCGAGGCCATGGCAGGGGTCCTCGGCCTCGTCGGCCCGGGGCAGAACACCGAGCACACCCCGGCGGCGACCGACGAAGACCAGAGCGATGCGACAGAGGACCCGAGGGGTCCGGAGCTCGAGGACCATCCGGGCTGAGCCGCCGCCGTGGGAAAAGAATGAGTGGACCGGGGAGGATTCGAACCTCCGTAGCATGACGCGACTGGTTTACAGCCAGTTCCCTTTGGCCGCTCGGGCACCGATCCGGATGACGCTCGCAAAGTGTAGCGATTCACCTCGATCAGGTCCGCACCGTGGCGGTCGACGACGAATAACCTGAGGCGTCATGCCCAGCTTCGACATCGTGTCCCAGGTCGACATCCAAGAGGTCCGCAACGCGGTCGATCAGACCGCCCGCGAGATCGCGAACCGTTTCGACTTCAAGAACGCGAACGCTTCGATCGAACTCGCCGACCACACGATCACGTTGCGGGCCGTTTCCGAAGATCGACTCAAGGCACTGCGAGAGGTCCTCGAAGAGAAGCTCGTTCGCCGGAAGGTGTCGCTCAAGGCCGTCGAGTACGGCACCGTCGAAGACGCGAGCGGAGGGAGCGCCCGTCAGGTCGTGACGCTCACCGCGGGGATCTCGTCGGACAAGGCGCGCGAGCTGAACAAGGCCATCAAGGCGCTCGGCATCAAGGGCGTGCAATCGGCCACCCAGGGTGATCAGCTCCGGGTCACCGCCAAGAAACGTGATGTCCTGCAGGACGTGATCGCGGCGTTACGTGAGGGCGACTACGGCATCCCGCTGCAGTTCGAGAACTTCCGGGACTGAAACCGGATCAGCGCAACGGGCCGGCGTGGCCACGCAACCGGGCGATGCGTTCCTCGGTTGGTGGGTGCGACGAGAACAGGTTCGCGAACTGGACCTGGCGTCCGGTGAACGGATTGACGATGTAGGCGGTCGCGTGTGCCGGATCGACGTCCATCGGGACCCGTGCCGCACCCGCTTCGATCTTCGCGAGTGCCCGAGCGAGCGGCTCGCCGGTGCCGATCAGCTCGGCCCCGGAGTGGTCGGCTTCGTATTCGCGACTCCGGCTGATCGCCATCTGGACGACCATCGCAGCGATCGGCGCGAGGATCGCCATCGCGAGGATCCCGATGAACCCACCGTCGCGGTCGCGGCCGTTGCCGAAGAACATGCCGCCCCACATCGCCATCCGGGCGATGAACGTGATCCCCATGGCGACCGCCGCCGCGACCGACCCGATGAGGATGTCTCGGTTGCGGACATGGCTGATCTCGTGCGCGAGCACGCCCCGCAGCTCGTCCCAGTCGAGCACGCCGAGAATGCCCTGGGTCACGGCGACCGCCGCGTGGTCCGGGCTCCGACCGGTCGCGAAGGCGTTCGGTTGGGGTTCCGGGCTCACGTACAACGCGGGCATCGGCATCCCGGCGCGGGTCGTCAACTCTCGGACGACCGCGTAGTACTGCGGCATCTCCGCCTCGGTCACCAGCCGGGCACGCGCCGCCTTGATCGCGAGGGTGTCACTGAACCAGTACGACCCACCGACGAACACGATGCCGATCAGCAATCCGATCACCGCACCGCCCGAACCCCAGATGCTGCCGATGCCGATCATCAGCCCACCCATCGCCGCCAACAGCACGACCGTCTTGATGTTGTTCGCCATCGGGGCTCCTCGATCCACTCGGTGATCTGCTCCTCACCGACGAGTGTACGAGCCCCTCATAAAGCCGAGTTGTCGTGCCTTCCGGTCGGAGCGCCCGGTCGTCGTGGTCAGTCGTCGTGGTCAGTCGTAGTACCCGGAATGGATGTACACACAGGGGACGCCGCGCGACCGGAACATCTCGACGTTGCGGACGTCGTCCTCGAATGCGATGCGAGGGTCGAACCCGAACGAACGCAACTCGTCCACCGCGGTCTTCTTGTAGGCCGACGATGCTCGCCGGTCCATGTCGGGCCGCATCACCAGCAGGTCGTAAGTGATCTCGTGCCGAGCGAGCCAATCGGTCGTGTCGGACCGGATCGAGATCGGACGAGCGGTGACGAGCACGATCTGGAGGCTCGCCGCGAGCAGATCGAGCATCGTGGCGGTGTCGCCGAACACGGTGTCGGACCCCGCCGCGGCGAAGAACGCGTCCCAGTCACGACGCGGCCACGTCAACAGGTGTTGGCGGCCGGTCGCATCCGAGAGGACACCGTCCATGTCGAAGATGGCGCACGCAGCCGGGTCGGCCACCTGCTCACGCCACCACCAGTTCGACGGGATCTCCACGTCGGACAGCCTACGAGCCGAACCGGCGTTCACTCCGCCGTCGTCGGACCGCCGTCCTCGGCCCGGCGTCGGATCTCCTCGACGACGCCCGGGTCGGCGAGCGTCGTCGTATCGCCCAGGTCCCGGCCTTCGGCGACGTCACGCAACAGCCGACGCATGATCTTGCCCGAGCGGGTCTTGGGCAGGTCATCGGTGAAGATGATGGTCTTGGGCCGTGAGATCTTGCCGATCTCGTCCGCGACGTGCCGACGCAGCTCCTCCCCGAGCGACTCGGTCCACTCGGTGTCACCTTTGGGCGTGACGAACGCGACGATCGCCTGGCCGGTCGTCGCGTCCGTGGCGCCGACCACCGCGGCCTCGGCGACCCGAGGATCCGACACGAGCGCCGATTCGACCTCGGTGGTCGAGATCCGGTGCCCCGAGACGTTCATCACGTCGTCGACACGACCGATCACCCAGTAGTACCCGTCGTCGTCGATCTTGGCGCCGTCACCGACGAAATAGCGACCGGGATACCGGCTCCAGTAGGTGTCGAAGAACCGCTCCGGGTCGCCCCAAACCCCTCGGAGCATCGACGGCCACGGCTCGGTGATCGTCAGATAGCCACCACCACGTTCGACCTTGTTGCCCGCTTCGTCGACGATCTCGACGGAGATCCCGGGCAGCGGGAACGTGGCCGAACCGGGCTTGGTCGTGGTCACACCGGGGATCGGGGAGACCATGATGCCGCCGGTTTCGGTCTGCCACCAGGTGTCGACGATCGGGCAACGTTCGCCGCCGATGTTGGTGTGGTACCACATCCAGGCTTCCGGGTTGATCGGCTCACCGACCGAACCGAGCACCCGCAGCGACGACAGGTCGTGCTTGGCAGGCTCTTCGATGCCCCACTTCATGAACGTGCGGATCGCGGTGGGCGCGGTGTACAGGACGTTGACGCCGTAGCGTTCGATGATGTCCCAGAACCGGTCCTTGCCGGGATGGTCGGGAGTCCCCTCGTACATCACCGAGGTACACCCGTTGGCCAGTGGCGCATAGACGATGTAGGAGTGACCGGTGACCCAGCCCACGTCTGCCGCGCACCAGTAGATGTCGTCGGGGTGGATGTCGAACACGTAGCGGTGGGTGAACGCGACCTGCGTGAGGTAGCCGCCGGTGGTGTGCATGACGCCCTTGGGTTTGGCCGTCGTACCCGACGTGTAGAGCAGGTAGAGCAGGTCCTCGGCGCCCATCTCCTCGCACGCGCAGTCCGTCGACGCGTCGGCCATCAGGTCGTGGTACCAGTGGTCGCGCCCCGCCGTCATCGAGATCTCGGTGTCGTCACCGGATGCTCCGGTGCGCCGGACGACGACGACATGTTCGATCGTCGAGGTCCGCTCCACCGCCTCGTCGGCGGCCGGCTTCAGCAGCGCCGCCTTGCCTCGGCGCCATCCGCCATCCGCGGTGACCAGGACCTTGCAGTCCGAGTCGTCGATGCGATCGGCGAGTGCGTTCGCCGAGAACCCGCCGAACACCACCGAGTGGACGGCACCGATACGCGCACACGCCAACATCGTCACCGGCAACTCGGGGATCATCGGCAGATACACCGCGACCCGGTCGCCACGACCCACACCGAGACCCTTGAGCACGTTCGCGAACTTCGCGACCTCGTCCCGCAGCTCGGCATACGTGATCGTCCGGGTGTCGCCGGGTTCACCTTCCCAGTGGTAGGCGACCTTGTCGCCCATGCCCGCCGTGACGTGCCGGTCGAGGCAGTTCTCGGCGACGTTCAGGGTGCCGTCCGCGAACCACTTCGCGTTCGGAACCTGCCAGTCCAGCACCTCGGTGAACGGCTTGCGCCACGTCACCAGGGCACGCGCCTGGGCAGCCCAGAACTCCTCGGACGAACCCTCGGCGAGCGCGTCGATCCCGTCCTGGATCCACAGCGAACGAGCAGCGACATCGGCGGGCGGCGGGAACTTGCGGTTCTCGTCCAGGTAGTCCTCGATCGTTGCCGGCTGGTCGCTCATGTGCGGCCCCTTTCCCCGAGATGATGCCCGTCACGTTAGTTGCCCGATGGCGGCACCTTCACCGACGATCGGACCCCGAAACGGCCGGGGAGCGCACGGCCGCTCAGACCAGGTGGCGGACGAGCAGGGTCATCGCGATCGACCCCACGGCGACGCCCGACCCGAGCGCCAGCAGCAGCCGGACGGTCCGAACCGGAACGCTCGGCCAGGTGGCCCGGGCCCATGCGAGCGCCAGTGTCGCGAGGACCGTCTTGGCGGAGAACACGACCACGGAGACGACCTGACGCGTCCCGGGGTTGTCGACCTTCCACGGGACTGCCCCGGCGCCGACGAATGTGGCCACGAGCCACGCGGCGATCGCGAGCATCCACGAGGCGTTCACGAGCCGTGCGCACAATCCGGGCAGGGCGCCCGCCCGGACCGCCGGGCCATCGGCCATGGCGACGACGGATACGAAGCAGGCGGCGGACGCGACCAGAAAGCCGAGCGGCTGCACGACGAACGTCGGGACGCCCCGAATGTGCGTGCCACCGACCACGGCGTGGGCTTGCGCAGCAGCGATCGACGGCAACATTCCGCTCCCCCACTGTGCGTGCACGACACCGGCGGCCAACGCGAGCAGCGCTGCCAGACCGATCCTGGCCGGATCCCCCAGTCGCGCAGCGTTCGTGTCACGCGCGGGTGCGACGACGAGGCCGTCGAGCAGCGCATCGATCAGCAGCACGATCGCCAACGTGTACAGACCGAGGTGCGGCTGGGTGAGCACCAGGCCCGTCGAGACCGGCAGCACCGCGCAGGAAGCCGCGACCAGGCCGAACCGGGCCACCTGCTCCCGCACGAGGCGATCCTCCGATCCCGTTCGATCGTCGGCAACGACCGGTCGACGCTGGGCGTCCACGACGACCTCGACGAGCGGCCGGACACCACGAGCACCTTCGGGCCAACGCCGACCGGCGGCCCTCGGCTCCAGCACCGAACGGGTGAACCAGCTGATGGCGAAGGCGCCCACGACCAAGGTCGGGACGATCACGACGAGCCCGGCAACGATCCGCTGCCAGTAGGACGGTTGCAGCCCGACGATCATTCCACGGGCCCTTCACCGGGCCAACGCAACGCGGCCGCGAGGGCGACCACGGCGTCGCGGAATTCGAGCGCGTCGGTTGCATCGGTCAGCACGATCGTGGCGACAGGTTGTGGCGCTCGAGCCCGTTCGGCATCGAGTCCTCCGGCATCGTCACGCTCGACCACCACGACATCAGAGTCCCACGGGCCGGGAGCGATCGAGACGCCCAGACGCAACAGTCGACGTCCGGCCTCGGACCGCAGATGATCGACGACGGCCGCGGCCGTCACGTCGTTCGGGCACCACAACCGCAACGAGCGGCTCCGCGACCATGCGGTCGACCGATGCCACCATGCGGGAAGCCGGTCACGCCGGACCAGGAGCGAATCAGGGTGCACCAATCGCGCCAAGGTGACCGCGACCGCGGCCACACCGGCGCCGACGACGAACACGATGACGACGGCCAGACAGTCACGCATCGCGCGGCAATCGGGGTCTCGGTGTCGGAGCGTTCATGTCATCGGTTGCAGTGGCTCGACGGCGGGCAGGCCAGGTGCCCGCAGCGTACCGGCGGATCGAGCACGCTCGTGTCCCCGTGCCCTCAGGTCCTCGGGGCGCGTCGGGTGACCGACCCGTCGCCGCTACTTCCCGAGTGCGATC
>JAFDWI010000229.1 GCA_018268545.1 Actinomycetota bacterium | reverse complement strand
TGATCCGGGTGATCATGAACAGCAACACCAGTGGGATGAAGATGAAGAAGATGCTCCCGAGGATCATCATCGGGACCCAGAAGTCCTTCGCTTCGATGAGCTGACGCAGTTCGGTGCGCGCGATCGACCACGTACGACCACGGTCGAGGCGGATCCGGCGCGGCTGGTCGGCGGTTGCGCTCATCGGATCGCCTCGTCCACGACGTCGTCACTCGTCGCCGGTCCGGTCCCGGCACTCGGGGGTGGTGGCGGCGGAGGAACCCGGGTTCCGATCGAGTCGCTGCGCGGCCGCAATCGACGGCCGCCGTCCTCGGAGACGTCGTGGGTGCCCGCACGGCTTCGACGGATCGCGAAGTAGAGGTCTTCCAGGGACGGAATGCGGGGCTCGACCCGGGTGAGGCGAATGCCTGCCGCGACCAGCGCGTCGACGAGGTCCGGCAACAACGCGGGATCGGTCATGGAGACGTCGACACCGGTCCGGGGCAGCCGTTCGATCTCGTCGCCGGCGGTGTCGAAACCGGCGAGTTCGCCGAGCCCGGCGCCGGCGATCTCGACCCGCGCGACGCCGGGAAATCCGCTCAGATCCCTGAGACGGTCCGGTTCGGTTGCGTCGATCCGCACGACGGGGTCGGGCCAATAGCGCGCGATCAGTTCGGCCGGTCGCCCTGCGGCGAGCGCGTGGCCTGATTCGAGCACGACGATCTGCTCGGCGAGCCCTTCGGCTTCGAGCAGGAGGTGGGTGCACATGATCACGGTGATCCCGCCTCGGGTCATGTCGTGGATCATCTCGAGCACGGCGTGACTGGATTCGGGATCCAGCCCCGAGGTCGGTTCGTCGAACAACAACAGATCGGGTTCGTGCAACACCGAACGAGCGAGCGCCAGACGGGTCTTCATCCCCGTCGAATACGACCCGACCTGGTGGTCGAGCGCACCTTCGATGCCGAACCGGTGCGCCGCCGCGTGGATGCGTTCGTCGACGTCACCGGACCGGCCGAGGCCGTAGAGTTCGGCTGCGTAGCCGAGGTTCGCCCGACCACTCAAGCGGTCGTACAACGCGGGCTTCGCCGACACGACCCCGCAACGCCGCCTCACCGTCTCGCCGTCGACCTGTGGGTCGAGGCCGAACACCCGGACGCTTCCCGATTGCGGGGCGATCGCGCCCGTGATGATCCGGGTGGCCGTGGTCTTGCCGGCCCCGTTGGGTCCGAGCAGGACCGTGATCGATCCGGAGGGAACCGACAGGTCGAGGTCGACAAGTGCCGGGTTCTGCCCGAAGGAGCGGTCGACGCCGGACAGCACGACCGTCGGCGGCGGTGAGGAGGGGCCGGTTGCGTCGACAGGATCAGCGGACATTCGTAAGACAATCGGCGTCGACGTGGGCTTCTGTAGCATCCTTTGGTCCGCGATCACCGCCGGAGGTGGCGCTGCGGTCCGGGTCGGGTCGACCTCCGGTGACCCGAAGCGCCCGGAACGGGCATCCGCGATGGGCGGACCCTCGACAGATAGCCTCGTACAGATGTTCGTATTGGGCATCGATCCGGGTGTCTCACGTTGTGGCTACGCGTGTATCCAGACAACCCCGTCGGGACCGCACGCCCGCGCGATCGGCGTCCTTCGGACATCGCCGGCCGATCAGCTACCTCAGCGCTTGGCCGAGTTGCAGCGTGAGTTGCGCGCGTTGTTCGACGAGTTCACCCCCGACGCCATGGCGATCGAGCGCGTGCTGTTCCAGAGCAACGCGCGCACCGCGATGTCGGTCGGTCAGGCGAGTGGCCTGGCGATGGCCGAAGCAGCGGCACGTTCGATCCCGGTGGCACAGTACTCACCGAACGAGGCGAAACTCGCGGTGGCCGGGCACGGGGGCGCCGACAAGGTCCAGATGCAGGAGATGGTTCGCACGCTCCTGCGGCTCGACGTCGTCCCGAAGCCCGCTGATGCGGCCGACGCGGCCGGTCTGGCCCTCTGTCATCTCGCGCACCTGGGCCTTCGCCGCTCGATCGATGCAGCGAACCGCCGCGGCCCACGACCGAGGGGCGCCGGAGTCGGTGCACGGTGATGATCGGATCGCTTCGCGGGCCCTTGCTCGAACGCACGACCGACGGAACGGTGATCATCGAGGCGGGCGGTGCCGGGGTCGGTTACCGCGTCGTCACGGGTGTCCCGACCGCGTTCGAGTTGGGCGACATCGGCGAGGAGGTGTTCGTCTGGGTGCATCACCACATCCGGGACGATGCGCAGTGCCTGTACGGATTCGTCGATCCGCTCGCCCGGACGACCTTCGAGGCTCTGCTCGGGGCCCATGGTGTCGGGCCCGCGCTCGCGCTCGCGATCCTCGGCGTCCACACGCCCGCCGAACTCGCCCGGATCGTCGCCGACGACGACACGGCCGGGCTGTGCCTCGTTCCCGGGGTCGGCAAGAAGACCGCCGCGCGACTGTTGATCGAGTTGAAGTCCCGCTTGGCGATCCCGGATCTCGGTTCTCCCGCCCCGGGTGGAGTCGTCGGCCCCGACAACGCGGGCGGTTCCCTGGCCGATGTGCAGGCCGCACTCGAGGGTCTGGGCTATCGACCGGAGGAGACCGTCGACGTGTTGCGGTCGCCCGAGGTTCGCGCCGCGCCCGACACCGAGACGGCGCTGCGGATCGCGCTTCGCCAGTTGGCTGGGCATCGTTGAGTCCCCGGCCATGACCCGAGAAGACATCATCCGTGCCGATCCGATCGACGTCGACGAAGACGACGAACAGGGTCTCCGTCCCGGCCGTCTCGACGACTTCGTCGGCCAGTCGGAGCTCAAGGAGCACCTCGAGATCATCCTCGAAGCGGCGCGCCGCCGGGGAAGTCCGGCGGATCATCTGCTGTTCGCCGGCCCACCGGGGCTCGGTAAGACGACGCTCGCCGGGATCATCGCGAACGAACTGAACGCCGAACTGCACGTCACGTCCGGGCCGGCGCTCGAGCGCGGTGGTGACCTTGCGTCGATCCTGAGCCAACTCGAGCGCGGTGACGTGCTGTTCATCGACGAGATCCATCGATTGTCCCGCGCGGTCGAAGAGGTCCTCTACCCGGCGATGGAGGATTTCCAGATCGACATCGTGCTCGGAAAGGGACCCGCGGCGCGGTCGATCCGCTTGGACGTACCACGGTTCACGCTGGTGGGGGCCACGACCCGTACCGGATTGATCACCGGACCGTTGCGTGACCGTTTCGGTCTGGTCGCCCGCCTCGACTACTACACCGCACCCGATCTCGAGGCGATCATCGAACGGGCCGCCGGGATCATCGGTGTCCCGATCGACCCCGGAGGAGCGCTCGAGATCGCTCGACGTTCGCGCGGTACGCCGCGGATCGCGAACCGTCTGCTTCGCCGTGTCCGCGACTACGCCGAGGTGCGATCCGAGGGGGTCGTCGACAGCGAGGCCGCGCGCGCCGGCCTGTCCCTGTTCGGGATCGACGAGCTCGGCCTCGACAAGGTCGACCGCGCGATCCTCGATGCACTCTGCAACCGGTTCAACGGGGGTCCGGTCGGTCTGTCGACGCTTGCGATCAGCGTCGCCGAGCCGGGGGAGACGGTCGAAGACGTCTACGAGCCGTTCTTGATCCAGCAGGGCCTGATGATGCGGACGCCGCGTGGCCGGGTTCCGACCGCCGCGGCCTGGTTGCATCTCGGTCTCGACGTACCTGCTGCCGACGCCACCGACCGACTGTTCGAGTGAGACGGGGGCGGATCGACCCCTCGGCGTACCACGGGTCGGTTGCGGGTTCGTCTGTCGGGCCCCGAGATCGCGCGCCAGGTGCCACGTCGTCGTGCGGGTGCGATGTCGTGGTGACGCGAACACGGCAACTAGCATCGCCTCCCGTGCCACGACCCGCCCCGAGGATCGAATCGTGAAAAAGTACGCTCTCGGGTCACTGCTCGTGTGGCTCGTCCTGTTGGCAGCCGGACTGGTAGCGAGTTTCACGAACGGGTGGCGCCCGGTCCTCGGGCTCGATCTCCAAGGGGGATTGTCGGCGACCCTCGTGCCCAAGCCCGGGACGAACCCGCCGGAGTCGTCGGTCGCCGAAGCGACCAACATCATCCGCCAGCGGGTCGATGGTCTGGGTATCGCCGAGCCCGACGTCGTGCGGTCCGGCAAGACCGTCGTGGTGCAACTTCCGGGACTGAAGACCAAAGCCGATCAGGAACGCGCCAAGAGCATCATCGGGACGACTGCAAAGCTGGAGTTCCGCCAGGTTCTCGCCGATCTGGGCACCCCGGCGGCCGCGACGACGGGGACCACGACCCCGAGCTCGCCGAGTGTGACCGCCCGGGTCGCCCCGACCACGACGCCGTCGGGTTCGGCTTCGACTGCACCGTCGGCATCGAGTGTCCCGAAGGGTGCCGCTCCGGCTGCAGGCACCTCGAAGCCGACCTCGAAGGGAACGACCGATCGGGCGGGCGCGACACCGGTCGCCTACGAGCTGCCCAGTGCGACCACCGTTCCTCCGACGACCCTGGCAACCGGCACCACCGTGGCAGGCGGCAAGTCGACGCAGACGACCGTCCCGGCGCCGACGACGACGATCACCCAGGCGGAGGCGATCCAGAAGATGCTCGCTGCGTACCCGGGATCCAAGATCTTCAACGGTGACGGCGGCAGCTACCTGTTGGGTCCGGCGTTGTTCGACGGCACCGTCCTGTCGAGCGCCGAAGCCCAGCTCAACACCCAGTCGAGCCAGTGGGAAGTGAACGTCAAGGTCAAGGGTCGGGATCAGACCAAGGTCAACAACGCGTTCAACGAGTGTTACGCGGGCAAGCCGACCTGTCCTCCGATCCGCGCGGGTGACACCGGCGGCCAACGCGGCGCCATTGCGATGGTGCTCGACAACAAGGTGATCTCGGCTCCGACGGTCAACGCCGTCGATCTCCCGAAGAATCCGAACGGTTTCGTGATCACGGGCAACTTCACCAACAAGACGGCGTCCGAGCTGGCGTTGCAACTCCGTTACGGCGCCCTGCCGGTCGAGTTCCAACCGGCGACCCTGGAAACGGTGTCGGCGACGCTCGGGTCGAACTCGATGCATGCCGCGATCGTCGCGGGATTGATCGGGTTGGCGGCTGTGGCGATCTACATGCTCGCCTTCTACCGCCTGCTG
>JAFDWI010000228.1 GCA_018268545.1 Actinomycetota bacterium | reverse complement strand
TCCCCCGGACCTCGACGATTCCAGGCAGGAACTCGTTCGACATCGACAGGGTCAGGTAACCGTGTGCGATCGGCCCTCCGAAGGGTGACTCGGCCTTGGCCCGATCGACGTCGACGTGGATCCACTGGTGGTCACCCGTCGCGTCGGCGAACAGGTTCACACGATCCTGGGTCACCTCCTCCCAGTCGCTGAAACCCAGGTGGCGCCCGACCGCGGCGCGCACTTCATCGAGGTTCTCGAACACCGTCGTCGCCATGAGAGGCAAGTTACCGGCCGCCGCCCTCGGACGAGGAACTGCCTGCCGGCACGAGGCGCGCGGCGAACTCCGTTGCCGGCTCGGGTCGGGAGAACAGAAATCCCTGGACCCGGGTACAACCGAGTTCGGCGAGGGTGCGGCGCTGCGCGTCGGTCTCGACACCTTCGGCCGTCGCGGTCACGCCGAACGCACGCGCCAGCTCGAGGGTCGCCTCCACGATCGCCCGATCGCTCGGATCCTCGGCGACACCGGCAACGAATCGTTGATCGATCTTGATCGACGACAGCGGCAACTCCTTGAGTTGCAGGATCGACGAGTAGCCGGTTCCGAAGTCGTCGATGGCGAGACCGACCCCCAACTTGCGGAGTCGCGCAAACTGGCGCCTCGAAGCACCCGGTTCGTCGAGCAGCGTCGACTCGGTCAATTCGATGCACAGCGAGCGCGCGGGAAAGCCGGTTTCCTCGAGGATGTCGGCGATGTCCGCTGCGAAGTCGCTGCTCCGAAGTTGACGCGCCGAGACGTTCACCCGCAGCACGAAACCTTCGTGATCGGCAACCCAGCCGAGCGCGGTGCGGCACGCTTCGACCAGCACATGGCGACCGATCCGATCGATGAGACCGGCGGACTCGGCCAGAGGTATCACCTCGTCGGCACCGACGACCCCTTCGCTCGGGTGGAGCCATCGCAACAGGGCCTCGGCGCCGATCACCCGTCCGGAGGGCAGTTCCCATTCGGCCTGGAAATACGGCACGAGTTCGCCGAGATCGAGTGCATGCTCGATCTCGGCGATCCGGCGGAGGCGCCGGAGCTGCGTGTCCTGTGCCGGATCCGCGGTTCCGATCGTCGCGCCGGTCTGCTTTGCGCGATCGACGATGTTGTCGATCCGCCGCAGCACCTCGGTCGCGTTCGGCTTCGGCGATTCACCCGGTGACAGGAAGAGCGCACCCGCACGTGCGCGCATGGATGTCGCAGAATCGCCGATCGGGAACGGCACGTCGAACACCTCGAGCAACTTCCTGGTCGACGCGAGAAGTGTCGCCTCGTCCTCGACGTCGGGGATGAGGACGAGGAACTCGTCCGCGCTGAGGCGCGCCAAGCGGGCACGTTCGGGGACCGACCGCGCCAGGCGCGACGCGACCTCATGGAGCAATTCGTCGCCCGCCTGATGACCCAGCGCCTCGTTGACCAACCGGAACCGTTCCAGGTCGATCTCGACGACACCGATACCCGATGCCATGTCCGCACCGGCGTCGGCATCGGCATCGGCATCGATGTCGGCATCGACGTCGAGCGCATCCAACATCTCCTGGAGGTCGGTGCGTGCGGCCCAGCGGTTCGAGAACCCCGTGATCGGATCGCTGCGGCTCCGCTCGAGCAGTTCCTCCTGCGCGGCACCGCGCAGCATGGCCGCCGCGATGATCGAACTCGCCGCCCGGACCGTCGCGACGTGCGTCGCCGCAAAGCCGACATGGTGCAACGTCGATTCGAGCACGACAAAACCCAGGACGGTGCCACCGGCCCGCAGCGGGACGGCGAGAACCGACAAGCTCCCGGACGCGTCGAACATCTTGCGCTCCATCACGTACGCGGGGTCGATCTCGTCGGGGAGGCGAAGACGAACCTCCTTGCCCGCCAACAGGTCCCGCGCCATGGGCAGCGCATCGACGAACAGTTCGCGCGGAGGCGGCCCGATCGGCGCGTCGGCGGAGGCATCCCACCAGGCCGTCCGGTCCAGGCGCCCCTCACGCCCGACCCACACGGTGATCCGGGTGACGACCGGCATACCCGAGAGTTCACGAACCGCGGCGTCGAGTGCGGCAGCGAAACCGTCAGGATCCGAATCGAGGAACGTGGCAGCGATCCTCGAAATTCGTTCCTCGCTCTCGACCGGCGCGGGGCTCGGGAAACTCGCACGGCCGCTCTCTGCGTCGGGGATGAGGGTGACGAGGAAGCTCCCGTCCCCGAACAGGCCGTCACCGAACCGGGTCACATAGTGGAACCGACGAAACCTCCCGTCGGCACAGCGAATCGCGACATCCGCACCGACCGGCATGCCGCGCCGTTCATGCCACCGAGCGATCGACGCGGCGACGCGATCGAGCTCGGACGGCTCGACGAAAGCCGAAAAGTGCTGGTTCGTCAGCGACTCCGGGTCGTACCCCAGCAGGGCGACACTCGCCCCGCCGACGAAAACTATCCGCCCGAGCGCGTCGCAGCCGATGATCGCATCGGAAACCCCGGCAAGCGCGGCATGCAGGCGCGTCGGGTCGATGGACGCCCCGGTGATCGGCGCCGCGCTCTGCGAACGGCTCTCCTCGAACGGTGCCGCCTCGTCGCTTCCGTTGGTCATAGCCCGCCGGGATGCTACCGCTGCGGGCCGAGGCGTGCTGTCGATCAGGGATGTTGGGACGACACCGAGATGACCTCACCGGTCAGGTAGCTCGAGTAGTCGCTCGCCAGGAACACCATCGTGTTCGCGACTTCCCAAGGAGCAGCCGCGCGACCGAACGCTTCTCTGGCTTCGAGGTCGGCGAGCAGGTCATCGGACGTGACCTTTGCAAGGAATGGATGCATCGCCAGGCTCGGGGCAACCGCGTTGATCCGAACCCCGGCCTCGGCGGCCTCGATCGCCGCGCAACGGGTCAACGCCATGACGCCTGCCTTTGCTGCGGCGTAGTGCGCTTGACCGGCTTGGGCGCGCCATCCGAGTACCGAAGCGTTGTTGACGATCACGCCGGCACCTCGGGGCATCATGTGCTGCAATGCGGCGCGCGTCGCCCGGAACGTCCCGTTCAGGGTGACGTCGAGCACGACATGCCACTGCTCGTCGGTCATGTCGACCAGGTTCGCCGTGCCACCGAGCCCCGCGTTGTTGATCAGCACGTCGATGTGACCGAGCATGTCGACCGCCGATGCGAACAACGCGTCGACATCACCCTGCACGGTCACGTTGCACAACACCGACTCGGGTCGCCGGCCGGTTTCGGCTTCGAGTCGTTCGGCCGCTTCGGCGAGGCGGCGCTCATGGATGTCGCTGATCAGCACACGGGCGCCTTCTTCCGCGCAACGCCGTGCGACCGCGTAGCCGATCCCGGTACCGGCCGCGGCGGTGACCACCACGTTCCGGTCGGCGAGCAGCCCGTGTCCGGGCACGTAGTCGGGTGTCGGGTTCTTCGCCATGGGATTCTCCATTCGATTCGAGCATCGTCTCCGCCCTCGAACCGAACTTCGGGAGGTTACCGGGGATATACCCAGGTATCCTCCCGCGGTTCGAGAGGGAACCAGGTGGGAGCGGGCGGAGAGTGGGACGATTGGTCGGGCTACGTCGTGGTGGGTGTCGGACGGGGTTCCCGGGGCAGGCCGAGACCACGTTCGGAGATGATGTTGCGTTGGATCTCGTTGGATCCCGCGTAGATCGTGTCGGATCGGCTGAACAGGAACAGCTGGTGCAACGGGGTGAGTCGCTCGGGGTCGTCCGAGTCGTGCGCGGACCAGTCGAGGCCTTCCGCACCCAGCACATCCATGGCGAGCTCACCCAGGTCACGATGCCAGGTGGCCCAGTACAGCTTGGTGATCATCGCCTCCGGGCTGAGCGACGCTGCATCCGAAGAGAGCACCCGCAGCGTGGTGAAGCGCATGATCCGCAGCTTCAGCCAGGCGTCGGTGATGCGCTGACGGACCACCGGATCCTCCAGCAGACCACGCCGACGAGCCGCGTCGATCACGCCTTGGAGGTGGTTGGTGAAGGTCAGCTGCTGGCCGAGGGTGGAGGCGCCCCGCTCGAACGCCAGGGTCCCGTTGGCGACCTTCCAGCCGTCCCCGGGTGCACCGACGATGTTGTCGGCCGAGGTGCGGGCCTCGTCGAAGAACACCTCGTTGAACTCCGAGGAACCCGTGACCTGTCGGATGGGGCGGATCTCGACACCGGGCTGGTCGAGTGGAACGAGCAGATAGCTCAGACCCTTGTGTTTGGGGGCGTCCCGGTCGGTGCGGCACAGCACGAACGCCCACTGCGCCCAGTGCGCCAGCGACGTCCACACCTTCTGACCCGTCACCACCCAGTCGTCGCCGTCGCGCACCGCGGTGGTCTGCACATTGGCGAGGTCCGACCCGGCGTTCGGTTCGGAATAGCCCTGCGCCCACATCTCGGTGCCCGCCACGATCCCGGGAAGGAACCGCTGCTGCTGGTCGGGCGAACCGAAGTGGATCAGCGTCGGGCCGAGCAGGGTCTCCCCGATGTGGCCGAGCCGCCCGGGTCCACCGGCGCGGGCGTACTCCTCGTACCAGATGACCTGACGGTGCAGCGACAGGCCCTGCCCACCGTGCTCGACGGGCCAGCCCACACATGTGCGCCCCGCCGCGGCGAGGGAGTGTTCCCACGCCAGCCTCTCGTCGAACAGTGCGTGCTCGTCACCCGGACCGCCCCGGCCGCGCACGACCGCGTGCGGTCCGTCGAGTTGCGCGGTCAGCCAGGAACGCGCCTCGGCGCGGAAGGCCTCGTCGTCGTCGCTGAATCCCAGATCCATGTCGTCGTGTCGAGCGACGTGCGGATCAGTACCGCAGACCCGGGGCCCGAGTTCCGAACACGTCGGTCGCAAGCTGTTGGCCGAGCTTGGTGGGGTCCCAGCGCTTCTTGGTCGTGATCGTCGCGCCGTCGCGCCAGCCCTCCATGAGGATGATGCGCTCACCGACGGCACGGATGATCTGGCCGGTCACGAGCTGCGATTCGTCACTTGCCAACCAGGCGACGAGCGGTGAGGAGGTGGACGGGTCCATCGGGTTGAACTCGTCCTCGGGAACCTCGTCGGCCTCGATGACCTTCGGCGCACCCGGCATCGTTCCGGTGATCCGGGTGGCGGCCGCGGGACCCACACAGTTGACGGTCACGCCCATCTTGTAGAGCTCGAGGCTCAGGGTGAGGGTCATCCCGGCGATCCCGGCCTTTGCGGTCGCATAGTTGGACTGGCCGAAGTTGCCGGTGAGGCCCGCACCGGAGGTGGTGTTGATGATGCGGCCGGTGAAGGTCTCGCCCGACTTGGAACGCTCCCGCCAGTGGATCGCGGCGTGCTTGGACGGTGCCCAGGTGCCTTTGAGGTGCACGGCGATGACCGAGTCGAAGTCAGCCTCGTCCATGTTCCAGATCGCCGAGTCCCGTACGATCCCGGCGTTGTTCACGAGGATGTCGAGGCGCCCGTAGGTGTCGACCGCCTGGGCGACCATGCGGCCCGCACCCTCGTAGTCGGCGACGTTGTCGTAGTTGCCGACCGCCTCGCCACCGCGACCCTCGATGATGTCGACGGTGAGGTCCGCGTCCTTGCCGTGGCCCTCGCCGCTGACGGTGGTCCCCAGATCGTTGACGACGACCTTGGCACCGTGCTTGGCGAGTTCGAGGGCGTGCCCCCGGCCGATGCCGTGCCCGGCTCCGGTGACGATCGCGACCTTGCCGTCCAACATGCCCATGGCTGGTGTGCCTTTCCTCGCTACGAGAATCTGACGAACCGTCAGATTCTAGGTCGTGTCGTCGGGCATCCCCAAGGAGGCCGCACGACATCCTGATCGAGGTCGGCGATCGTACGACATGTCCGGACCGACGCCTCGACATCACCTCCGGCCGGGCACCGACACACGACCACCCTCAGAAGCGTGTCCGACATTCAACCGATGATCTCCAAGTGGGGAAGGTGAATCGATGGTCGGGCACCTGCACCTGCTCGAGCGCGCGTACGCTCGACGATCGTGGCATCGCCGCGTCGATCCCCCTTCCTCCCGGCCGTAGCGATCATCGCGACGATCGCGATTGCAGCTGCCTGCGCCG
>JAFDWI010000227.1 GCA_018268545.1 Actinomycetota bacterium | reverse complement strand
GTCGTGACAAGCGGATCAAAGCCGCGGCGATCCTCGCCGGGGACATGGCACCGTACCCGGGCGGCACGTACGACCTTGTCGCGGCACCACCGTTGCTCGTCGTGCACGGCACCGACGACAGCCTCATCCCGTACCGGGAAGGCGTGGCGATCTTCGATGCGGCACGCGGACCCAGGGCAATGCTCACGATCAAAGGCGGCGACCACATGGCCGCGGCGGGCGGGATCGGCGCCGCGTGGAATCCGCTGGTGGCGCGAGCGACCACCGACTTCTTCCTCGCGTATCTCGATGGTGACACCGCGGCTCGGGCGCGTCTCGCCCACGACGGCGATGCGCAGGCGACCATGACCGATGCGCCCGCCAGAGGGTCGACGGTGACCATCCCCCTGCCACCGAAGCCCACCAGGTCGCTGCACGCGACCGCCGAGCCGACCGATGCGCTGGCGAACGGCCAGACGATCACGGTGACCTGGAGCGGCTACACCGCGGGCAAGGTCGTCAACATCCTCCAATGCTCGGGTGACGACGCGAACCTGACGAACCAATCCGGGTGTGACTTCACGAACGCGAAACTCCTCCATGCGGACCCGACCGGGACGGGATCGGTCCAGATGCAGGTCGTCACCGGCAAGGTCGGAACGGGCGCGTGTGGCGCCGCGCATCCGGGGTGCTTCATCGTCGTGAACGACGCCAGCTCACCCGACCCGGCCGACATGGTGAAGATCCCGATCACGTTCGCCGAGTAGTCGACGCCGCCGTCCCACCGCTGAATGCCGCACCGGCACGAGATCGAACGCGATCGCGTGGGCATCGGTGGATGCGCGATGAGAAGGTGACAAGGACGCGTCAAGAACGCGTCAAGACGCTTCCACCACCGGTCCGGTGATGGTACGACGACATGGTGAAACACCGTGCGGGTCCACAACCCCGAGTCGACGATCATGGTTGACCTCGGGTTCCTGGCGATCATCGTCGCCTTCTTCGTGGTCGCGACCGCCTATGTGCGTGGCTGCGATCGGATCATCGGTGGCGACGAGGTCACGTCCGATCCCGTCGCCGACGCGACCGCGGCACAACAGCGATGAGCGCATCCGAGATCGTCGCGCTCATCGTCGCCGTCGCCATCACCGGGTATCTCGTCTTCGCGCTCGTCTCACCCGAGCGCCTCTGATGACCGGGGCCGCCACATGACCGCACACGCATGGGAGCAACTCGCGGCGATCGTGGCGATCGTCGCCATCGCCGCGCCGCCACTGGGGTTCTACCTGGCGCGCGTCTTCGGCGACGGTCCCGCGCCGGGTGACCGGATCTTCGGGCCCGTCGAACGCGCGATCTACCGGATCGTGGGCGTCGACCCCGACCACGAACAACGCTGGAACGTCTACGCGATGTCGCTGCTGGCGTTCAGTGTCGCATCGGTCGTCGTGCTGTACGCGATGCAGCGTCTCCAAGGGCATCTGCCCCTCGATCCGACCGGCGCGCACTCGATCGACCCGGCGCTGTCGTTCAACACCGCGGTCAGCTTCGTCACCAACACCAACTGGCAGAACTACGCCGGGGAATCGACGATGTCGATCTTCACGTCGATGGTCGGGTTGGCGGTCCAGAACTTCGTGTCCGCCGCCGTCGGCATCACCGTCGCGATCGCGTTGGTCCGCGGGCTCACCCGTGACGGGGCGCGCACGATCGGCAACTTCTGGGTCGACCTGATCCGCGCGACGACCCGCGTGCTGCTTCCCATCGCGCTCGTCGCCGCGATCGTGTTCGTCAGCCAAGGGGTCATCCAGACCTTCGCGGCGCCCGTGCACGCCCACACGATCACCGGGGCCACCCAGGTGATCCCCGGTGGCCCCGTCGCAAGTCAGGAATCGATCAAGATGCTCGGCACGAACGGCGGCGGGTACTTCGGAGCGAACTCGGCCCACCCCTTCGAGAATCCGAACGGCGTCACCAACCTGCTCCAGATCGTGCTCATGTTGCTGATCCCGTTCGCGCTCACGTTCACCTTCGGGCGTCTCGCAAAGGACCGACGACAAGGTTTCGTGCTCGCCGCCGCGATGTTCCTCATCTGGTTCGCGGCCGCATTCGCGCTCACGAGCTTCGAGAGTGCCGGGAATCCACGGCTCACGTCGCGTGGCGTCGACCAGTCGATGTCCGTCGGTCGGGTCGGCGGCAACATGGAAGGCAAGGAGACGCGTTTCGGGGCCGCGGGCAGCGGGCTGTTCGGCGCCACGTCGACGGGCACCTCGACCGGGGCGGTCAATGCCTCCCACGACAGCTTCACCGCCGCCGGTGGTGCCGTGCCGCTGGTGGCCATGATGCTCGGCGAGATCAGCCCGGGCGGTGTGGGCGCCGGGTTGTACGGGATCCTGATCTTCGCGTTGCTGGCGGTGTTCATCGCCGGGCTCATGGTCGGGCGAACACCCGAGTACCTGGGTAAGAAGATCCAGGCGGCCGAGATGAAACTCGTCGTGCTGTACATCCTCGTCACGCCGCTGGTGATCCTCGCGTTCACGGCGCTCTCGGTCGCCTTCGCAGGGCCACGTTCGGCCATCCTGAATCACGGCCCTCACGGGCTCACCGAAGTGACCTATGCGTTCACCTCTGCCGCGAACAACAACGGATCGGCCTTCGGCGGTTTGTCGACGAACACCACGTGGTACAACACGACGCTCGGCATCGCGATGCTGCTCGGGCGGTTCATGCTGATCATCCCCGTGCTCGCGATCGCCGGATCCCTTGCCCGCAAGAAGCGCGTGCCGGTGAACGCCGGCACGTTCCCGACCGGAACCCCGTTGTTCACCGGACTGCTCGTCGGGGTGATCGTGATCATGGTCGGGCTGACGTTTTTCCCGGTGCTCGCCCTCGGTCCGATCGTCGAACGGCTGGGGGGCTGACATGGTGCACCCCGGTCCGCCCCCCGCAACCTTGCCTGCCACGTCCGAGGCCGATCCCGCCGACCGCACCGACGGGGATCGCCACACCGATGAGACGCGGGCGAAGCGATCGTTGCTCGACCCGACGATCGTCCGGCGGGCACTGCGGGACGCGATCGTCAAACTCGATCCCCGGGTGATGGTCCGCAATCCGGTCATGTTCGTCGTCGAGGTCGGCAGCGTGATGACCACGGTGCTGTTCTTCGCCGGACTCGGCTCGTCGAGCAGCGCCGAGAACGTGTTCGCCGGACTGGTCACCGCGTGGCTGTGGTTCACCGTCCTGTTCGCCAACTTCGCCGAAGCCGTGGCCGAGGGGCGCGGCAAGGCCCAGGCCGACACGCTCCGCGCGGCACGTACCGAAACCGTCGCACACGTGATTGGTGCCGGCGGCGCACTGGTCGACACGCCGAGTTCGGAGTTGACGGTCGGGGATCGTGTGGTGTGCGAAGCCGGGACGGTCATCCCCGGTGACGGCACGGTGGTGGAAGGGATCGCCAGCGTCGACGAATCGGCGATCACCGGTGAGTCCGCGCCGGTGATCCGCGAGTCCGGTGGGGATCGCTCCGCGGTGACCGGTGGGACGCGGGTGCTGTCGGACCGCATCGTCGTCGAGATCACCGCCGAGCCCGGTGACACGTTCATCGACCGGATGATCTCGCTCGTCGAGGGCGCCGACCGCCAGAAGACCCCGAACGAGATCGCACTCAACATCCTGCTCGCCGGACTCACCCTCGTGTTCCTGCTGGCCGTGGTCACGTTGCAACCCTTCGCGGTGTATTCGGGCGCACCCCAGACCGTGCTGGTGCTCGTCGCATTGCTGGTGTGCCTGATCCCCACCACGATCGGCGCGCTCCTCTCGGCGATCGGCATCGCCGGAATGGACCGCCTCGTGCAGCGCAACGTGCTCGCGATGAGCGGCCGTGCCGTCGAAGCCGCCGGGGACGTGTCGACCCTGTTGCTCGACAAGACCGGAACGATCACCTACGGCGACCGTCAGGCAACCGAGTTGCACGCGGCGCCCGGTGTCGACATCGCCGACCTCGCCGTCGCCGCGCGGTTGTCGTCGCTCGCCGATGAAACGCCCGAAGGGCGCTCGATCGTCTCGCTCACCGCCGAACGCTACGGCGCAACGGGCGAGAACCCGGCCGGTGCCGAACTCGTCGCGTTCACCGCGCAGACCCGGATGAGCGGCATCGACGTGGACGGACGATCGATCCGGAAAGGCGCCATCGACTCGGTTCGAGCCTGGGTGGTCGCCAACGGTGGTTCCGTGCCCGATGCGATCGTGGAGGTCGCGAACGAGGTCGCCGCTGCCGGAGGCACGCCGCTCGCGGTCGCCGAAGGGACCCGGGTGCTCGGCGTCGTCCAGCTCTCGGACATCGTCAAGGAAGGCATGCGCGAACGGTTCGACCTGCTGCGGTCGATGGGGATCCGGACCGTGATGATCACGGGCGACAACCCGCTCACCGCGAAGGCGATCGCGGCGGAGGCCGGGGTCGACGACTTCCTCGCCGAAGCCACCCCGGAAGACAAGATGGCGTTGATCCGGCGTGAACAGTCCGGCGGGCACCTGGTGGCGATGACCGGTGACGGCACCAACGACGCGCCCGCACTCGCGTTGGCCGACGTGGGCGTGGCGATGAACACCGGCACCCAGGCGGCCAAGGAAGCCGGGAACATGATCGACCTCGACTCGAACCCGACGAAGCTCATCGAGGTCGTCGAGGTCGGCAAACAGTTGCTGATCACCCGCGGTGCGCTCACGACGTTCTCGATCGCGAACGACGTCGCGAAGTACTTCGTGATCATCCCGGCGATGTTCATGGTCGTGTTCCCGCACCTGAACGAGCTGAACTTCATGCACCTCGCGTCACCGCGTTCGGCGATCCTCTCCGCGGTCATCTTCAACGCGTTGATCATCGTCGCCCTGATCCCGCTGGCGTTGCGCGGTGTGCAATTCCGTGCCGCCGGAGCGGCCGCGATTCTGCGCCGGAACCTGCTCATCTACGGTCTCGGTGGTCTCGTGCTGCCCTTCATCGCCATCAAGGCGATCGACGTCGTGATCTCGCACCTGGGGGTGAAGTGATGTTGCGGAGACAACTCATCCCGGCGCTCCGGGCGGTCATCGTGCTCACCGTGTTGACCGGCGTGCTCTACCCGCTCGCCGTCACCGGGATCGCCCGGGTCGCGTTTCCCGCCCGGGCGGACCGTTCGCTGGTGCGCGTCGACGGCAAGGTCGTCGGGTCACGCCTGATCGGCCAGCCGTTCACCGGCCCGGAGTGGTTCCATCCGCGACCGTCGGCCGCCGGTGACGGTTATGACGCGATGGCGAGCGGCGCGTCGAACCTCGGGCCGACGAACCCGGCGTTCCTTCGCACCGTCGAAGACCGGGTCGCCGCTTATCGTGCCGAGAACGGCCTCGGACCCGACGTGGCCGTGCCCGTCGACGCCGTCACGGCGTCGGCTTCGGGGCTCGACCCGGACATCTCGCTTCGCAATGCCACGCTCCAGGCACCGCGGGTCGCCCGTGCACGCCACCTGCAAGCCGCCGTCGTGCTCGGGTTGGTCGCCCGTAATACCCACGGCCCCGCACTCGGGTTCCTCGGCGAACGTCGGGTCGACGTCCTCGGGTTGAATCTGGCCCTGCAGCGGGTCCGGTGACGGCAGAATCGTCTCCATGAAGCGCGGCTCGTTGCGGATCTACCTGGGCGCGGCCCCCGGGGTCGGCAAGACGTATGCGATGTTGAACGAGGGGCGTCGTCGACGTGACCGTGGCACCGACGTCGTCGTCGGATTCGTCGAGACCCATGATCGGCGTCGGACCGTCGAACAGGTCGGTGATCTGGAGGTGATCCCACGCCGGACCGTGGAGTACCGAGGATCCACGTTCTCCGAGATGGATCTCGACGCGATCCTCGCTCGGCGGCCTGCGGTCGCGCTCGTGGACGAACTCGCGCACACGAACGTGCCCGGATCCCGCAACGACAAGCGGTGGCAGGACGTCGCGGAACTGCTCGACGCCGGCATCGACGTGATCTCGACGGTGAACATCCAACACCTCGAATCGGTCAACGACGTCGTCCACCAGATCACCGGGGTCGTCCAGCAGGAAACCGTTCCCGACGACGTCGTGCGCGCCGCAGATCAGATCGAACTCGTCGACCAGACTCCCGAGGCGCTCCGGCGCCGTATGGCGCACGGCAACATCTACGCTCCCGACAAGATCGACGCCGCGCTCACCAACTACTTCCGCCCGGGGAATCTGTCTGCGCTGCGGGAACTCGCGATGTTCTGGGTCGCGGATCAGGTCGATCTGGGTCTCGAGCAGTACCGCGAGCACCACGAGATCTCCGAGCTGTGGGAAACCCGCGAGCGGGCCGTCGTCGCGGTCACCGGGGCACCCGCGAGCGAGGCGTTGATCCGACGCGCCGCACGCATCGCGCAACGCACCCACGGTGAGCTCATCGGCGTGCACATCCGTGTCCAGACGGGTCTCATCGGTGACGCCGATGCGAACCTCGCCGGACACCGGCATCTTCTCGAGGAACTCGGCGGTACTTGGTACGAGATCGCGTCGCCCGACGTGGCCCGTGCCCTCACCGATTTCGCCCGCGCCGAGAACGCGACGCTCATCGTGCTCGGGTCCAGCCGGCGTGGTCGGTGGGCGGAGCTGACCCGCGGATCGGTCATCAACCGGGTCGTGCGCGAGTCCGGCGGCGTGGACGTCATGGTGTTCTCACCGGACGACGATGACGTTGACGACGGGGCTGGAGGGTTCCCGCGCCGCCTCCGGTCGACGCCGGTGCGACTCTCGCGGCGACGCGTCTGGGGGGCGTGGGCCTTCGCTGCCGTCGTGCTGCCCGTGACCACGGTGATCTTGACCCACATGCGTGGCGACATCGAACTGTCGAGCGTGCTGTTGCTGTACCTCCTCGTGGTCGTCGCGGTGGCCGCGACCGGAGGCGCGCTCCCGGCCATCGCCGCAGCGGTCGCAGGGTTCCTCCTCGCCAACTGGTACTTCGCGCCGCCGTACCATCGGTTCACCATCGTCGAGCCCGACAACGTGCTTGCGCTCGTCGTCTACCTGCTCGTCGCCGCGATCGTCTCGATCCTCGTATTCGTCGCGACCCGCCGGACCGCCGAAGCCGCGCGTGCCGGCGCCGAAGCCGAGACCCTCGCGGGCCTCGCCGGCAGCCTCGGCGATGCGGACCCACGTCCGGTGTTGCTCACCCAGGTGCGACGTGCGTTCGGTTTCGACGCCGTATCGCTCCTGCGACGCGACGGCGAGGGGTGGGTCGTCGATGCGACCGACGGCGACCCTCCGGGGAGTCCGAGCGAAGCCGATGACACCGTCGAGTTGGCAGATGGTCTGATCCTCGCGCTTCGTGGCGACGTCGCCGACGGTGCCGACCGGCGGGTTCTCGAAACCTTCGGGGCACATCTTGCTGCGGCGTTGGACCGTCAGCGTCTTCGCGAGCAGGCAGCGGAGGTCGCGGTGCTCGAGGATTCGAACAAGCTCCGGGCCGCGCTCCTCCAAGCGGTCTCCCATGACCTGCGGACACCGCTGGCCAACATCAAGGCCTCGATCGACAGTCTCCGCCAGCAAGACATCGTGTTGACCGACGACGAGGTCGACGAGTTCCGCGCGACCATCGAGGACGAAACCGATCGGATGACCGCGCTCGTGGTGAACTTGTTGGACATGTCGCGGATCCACGCCGATTCGGTCGCACCGGAGCTGCGTTCGGTCGCGGTCGACGACGTGATCGTCGCGGCTCTCGACAGCCTCGGTCCGCGATCGTTGCGGGTCACCGTCGATGTGCCCGACGGGCTTCCCACCGTTCGGGCCGATGCGGCGTTGCTCGAACGAGCGATCGCGAACCTCGTCGACAACGCATTGGTCCACACTGCACCGGGGACTCCGGTGCGGGTCGACGCGGGTGCCGTCGCAGACCGGGTGATCATCCGGGTCGTCGACCGTGGCCAGGGCATCCCGTTGGCCGAACGTGCACGGGTGTTCGAGCCGTTCCAACGATCGGACGATCGACATCGACGTCATGGCACCGGGGTCGGGCTCGGTCTCGCGGTCGCGAGCGGGTTCGTCCATTCCTGTGGCGGCACCCTCGAGGTCGAGGACACCCCCGGCGGCGGGACGACGATGCTCGTGACCTTGGAGGAGTTCCGGTGAGCCGCGTGCTCGTCGTCGACGACGAGGCCCCGATGCGTCGGGCCCTCGCCGTGAACCTCCGTGCCCGCGGGTACGAGCCCGAACTGGCCGCGGACGGTGAAGAGGCCCTGCGGCTCGCCGCCGAACACAAACCCGACGCGGTGCTGTTGGATCTCGGATTGCCCGGGATGAGCGGAATCGAGGTGATCGTCGAACTCCGGACGACGAGCGACGTCCCGATCGTGGTGCTTTCCGCTCGTGGCGCGGAACGCGACAAGGTCGTGGCGCTCGACGCGGGCGCAGACGACTACGTGACCAAACCGTTCGGCATGGACGAGCTGTTCGCCCGGTTGCGCGCGTCATTGCGACGGGTCGTGGCCGACGAGGCCGTCCGGATCGTCGAGACTCCGGACTTCGTCGTCGACCTCGACGCCACACGCGTGACGCGCGGCGACACCGAGGTCCGACTCACCCCGATCGAATGGCGCCTCGTCGAGGCGCTGGTCGCCCAGACGGGCAAGCTCGTGTCCCACGCGCAATTGTTGCAGGAGGTGTGGGGGCCGGGCTACCACGACGAGTCGAACTACCTGCGGGTGCACTTCGCGCACATCCGGGCGAAGCTCGAACCGGACCGGAGCCGACCCCGCTACTTCATCACCGAACCGGGAATGGGCTACCGGTTCGAGAACCCGGCCTCCACAATTCCGGCAGACTGAGCGTCTCCGCCGTTCAGGCGACGCCGACCACGTCGAGGACGTCGTCGAGGTCGGCGACGGTGCCCGTGACGAAGAAGTCGAACTCACCGAAATGCACGGACGCTTCGTCGTAGCGGAGCGCGTACACGACTTCCTTGAGATCGTCGGGGTGGCGGCCGAACAGCGTGACGCCCCACTCGAAATCGTCGATGCCGGTCGATCCGGTGACGAGTTGTTGCACCCGACCACGGAACGCCTTGCCTGATGCTCCGTGTTCGAGCATCAACCGCTTGCGTTCCTCGAAATCGAGGTCGTACCAGTTCTGCGTGGGGTTCCGGCGTTTCGACATGGGATAGAAGCAGAACGCCCGCAGGTCGCCGGGTGGCAGGGTCGGGTAGAGACGTTCGTGCTTCATCGACTCGGGCATGCCGGCCGCGTACTCGGAGACCTCGGTGAGCGACACGTAGCTGTTCGCAACGTCGAGCCCCGCCGCGGCGACAGCCGTCTGGAAACGTCGCAGCTCCCACAGGTCCGGGCCGAGCGCCATGAAGCAGATGTCGGCCTTGTGGCCGAGGATCGCGACGCAGACGACCTGTTGGTCGGTGCCGCCGCGGAACGCCTCGACGGCGGCGGTCACAGCCGCTCGATCCGTGGCGGCAGTGGTCTTCACGAGGAGATGCAGGACGCCCCGGCCTGCGGTGGGACGAGAGGATTCGGAGGTCATGGATCCGAGGCTAACGCCGCGTCAGGCGGTCACCCTCCGGGCCGCTTCGCGGCCTTCGCGGATGCGAGCGGGGACGCCGACCCCTCGGAGTGCCGCACACGCGACCTCGATGCCGGGAAGTTCGGTGGTCAGATGCGCGTCGATTTCGGCGACCCGTTCCAGGTGGCCCGGTCGGTACTGCGGGAACGCATCGTGCCAGCGGGTGACCCGCACCTCGTCGGGTTCACCCGACAGCCCGATCGCTGAGCGCAGCTCACCGGTGACGGTCTCGACGAGCACCTGATCGCTCATCTCCACCGCCCGGGTGTCTCGTTCGCGACCCGCCGAGACCCGCAGGATCGCGACGTCGTCGTCACCGAGGTGCGCCCACTTCGTCGACGCGAACGAGCACGCGGTGACGATTCCGCCGGACCCGTCGGGCACGCCGGACCGTTCGGGAACGAGAAAGCCACTGCCGTCCAGTGGATGGGCCACCCGGTCGCGTCGTAAGGCCAGGGTCACCATCACCACCGACACCGTCTCGATCGCTCCGAGCGACGCAGCGATCGCGGCGTGGTCGACGAGCCGGGCCGTCGTCGCCGCGGGCGTGGCGAGCACGACCCCGTCGAAAGGTTCCGGGTCGGCGTCGAGCCGCCAGCGGGTGCCTTCGGGCTGAAGCCGACGAACCGGCGACGAGGTCCGCACCGAAGCACCGAGGACCTTTGCGAGTCGGTCGACGATCGCTCCCATACCATCGCGGGGAGCGTTGAAGATCGCCGCGGTCGGGTCCACGCTCGCCTCGGATCGGAGCGCTCGGGCAGCGGCGATGAGGCTGCCGCCACGTTCGGCCGCGGCAGCGATCTGGGGCGCGCAGGCACGGATGCTCAGCGCATCCGCATCGCCAGCGTTGATGCCTCCGACCAACGGCCCGACGAGGCGTTCGTACACCTCGTCGCCGAGGCGTGGGCGGATGACCGCGCCGATCGACGCGTCACCCCGGAGTGGGGGAGCGGTCGAGGTGAGGTCGTCCCGGGCACGATCGAGCCCGGCGGGCGACAGGATCCCCGAGGTCGCGAGCGCTTCGAGGTCGGTCGGTACGCCCGTGAGTTGTGCGCCGGGTGGCCGGCGCAGGACACCGTCGACGTAGATGAACGCCTCGCGGGCGGCAGGGGCGACCAACGTGTCGGTCAGCTCCAGTTCGTTGCAGAGCTCGACCGCATCGGGCACGCGGACCAGAAATGCGTCGGCTCCTTCGTCGACCGGGTGCCCGGCGACGCGGCTGGTCCGGATCTTGCCACCGACCCGGTCGCCCGATTCGAACAGCACCACGTGTGCGTCCCGCGCGTTGCGGGTCACCTCGAACGCTGCGGCGAGTCCGGTGATCCCACCGCCGACGACCGCGATCCGCCTCATCGGATCGCTGCCGCCGCGGCGACGATGCGATCGGCGAGCGCCGCCATCACCGTCGGATCGTCGTTCAAGGACCGGGTGCGTACGAACGCGATTCCGGCGGCATCGGCCCGGGCGCGCGCGACCACGTCGAGGTCGTAGAGCACTTCGAGGTGATCGGCGACGAACCCCTGGGGGCACACGAGCACCCCGTCGTGGTCGTCGGCCGCGGCAATCGAGTCGATCACGTCGCCGATGTCGGGCCCCCGCCAGGCATCCGCTGTTCGGCCCGCCGACTGCCAGCCGAGTGACCAGTCACGCTCGGCCAGACCGACCCGGTCGGCGACCGCGGCAGCCGAAGTGTGCAACTCGTCGACATAGGGGTCGCCTTCGAGGGCGCGTTCGGGTAGCGAGTGCGCCGTGAACACGACGTGGGTTCGTGGCGCCATCGCCGCACGTGCGTCGCGAATCGCGTCGGCGAGGAATCCGACATAGCTCGGCTCCAGATGCCAGTGGTCGATCCCGTCGTAGTCGTCGATGCCCGCAGCGGCAGCCGCTGCCGTGGCACGAGCGTGGTACTCGCCGATCGTGGCGCGCGAATAATGCGGGGCGAGTGCGAGTCCGACGATGCGCGAAACCCCGGCGCGGGCAAGTGCGGTGACCGTGTCCTCGATGAACGGCGGCGCGTGCTTCGTCCCCACTTCGACTATGAACCCACCGGGCACGACCTGTTCGAGGCGAGCAGCGATCGCGACGCGTTGAGCCTCGGTCACCTCGGCGAGTGGCGACGTCCCGCCGATCGATTCGTAGCGTCCGACGAGTTCCGCGAGCCGGGCGGCTTCGGGTGGGCGACCGTGCCGGATGTGGGTGTAGTAGGCCTCGACGTCATCGAGCGACGCGGGCGTCCCGTACGCCATCACGACCACCCCGACCGTCACGGCGAACCGAGGTCCATCGGCGCCTCGACCCCGTCGGTGCGACCCTCGGCGTGGACCAGCTCGACGATGCGGGTCAACACGTCCGGATCGGTCTCGGGCAGCACACCGTGACCCAGGTTGAAGATGTGACCGGGCCGACCCGCGTTGCGAGCCAACACCGCCCGGGTCGCGCCGGCGACCGCATCCCAGGGAGCGAAACACACCACCGGATCCAGGTTGCCCTGCACCGCGACGTCCGGTCCCAGACGGCGGCGGGCGTCGTCCAACGGCACCCGCCAGTCGACGCCGACGACATCCGCGCCCGCCGCGGCCATCAGCTCCAACAGCGATCCGGTCCCGACCCCGAAATGGATCCGGGGCACGCCCAGGTCGGCGACCTCGGCGAACACGCGCCGCGACGCCGGCAACACCATCGCCTCGTAGGTGTCCGGCGCGAGCGCGCCGACCCAGGAGTCGAACAACTGCACGGCCGAGACCCCGGCGGCGACCTGGGCACGCAGCACCGCGATCGACAGCGTGGCGAGCCGGTCGAGCAGCTCGGCGAACAGGGCCGGCTCGCCGAGCAGCATCGCCTTGGTGCGCACGTAGGTGCGGCTCGGCCCACCTTCGATCAGATAGCTCGCAAGCGTGAAAGGCGCGCCCGCGAACCCGATGAGCGGCACGTCGCCGAGTTCCCGGACGAGGATCCCGATCGTCTCGGAGACATAGGGCATGTCGACGTCCGCCTCGAGGGGACGCAACCGGTCCAGGTCGGCCCGTGTCGAGAAGGGCCGTTCCAGGGTCGGGCCGGTGCCCGGGGTGAGCTCGACACCGGCACCGATCGCGGCGAGGGGGGCGACGATGTCGTTGAACAAGATGGCGGCGTCGACCCCGTGGCGGCGCACCGGTTGCAGGGTGATCTCGGCGGCGAGTTCGGGGTTCCGGATCGCTTCCAGGATCGTCCCGGTGCCTCGCAGCGCACGATATTCCGGCAGGCTTCGCCCCGCCTGGCGCATGAACCACACGGGAACACGGCTCGATCGTTCGCCCCGGCAGGCGGCCAGGAACGGCGCGTCGTGGTCGACCATCGCCATGACCGTAGCGATGAGCGGGATCCTGGAGCGAAGTTCGGGTTGGCATTCACCCCTCCGGTGGGGAAGGCTGTCCGTGACCCGTGCTTCGGCCCGGGATCGCGAAGGAGTCCACCCACGTGACAGTCATCGTCATCGGAGTCGATCATCGGCACGCGCCGCTTGAGCTGCTCGAACGGTTGGCGGTCTCCGGCGACGACCTCCCCAAGGTGATCGCCGACGCGGCCCGCCGTGACCACGTCGCCGAGGCCGTCGTGTTGTCGACGTGCAATCGAACCGAGATCTACGCGGCGGTCGACCGGTTCCACGACGCGTACGAAGGTCTGTGCGAGGTGCTCGGCGACCGGGATCCGCTCTCCGACCCCGACCTGTTCAACCATCTCGAGTTCCGGACCGACGACGCTGCCGTCGAACACCTCTTCTCGGTCGCTGCCGGTCTGGAATCGGTGGTGATCGGCGAGACCGACATCCTCGGCCAGATCCGTGCCGCGTGGGACGTCGCTCGCGACGAGGGTGCGGTCGGCCCGCAGCTCAACACGCTTTTCCGCCACGCGGTCGAAGTCGGCAAGCGAGCTCGGAACGAAACAGCGATCTCCCGATCGATCGCGTCGGTGTCTGCGGCCGCCGTCGCGATGGCGACCGATCGTCTCGGCGGGCTCACCGGACGGCCCGTCGCAGTGCTCGGCGTGGGCGACATGGGCGCCCGGACCGCGACGGCACTCGCCGGTGCCGGCGTGGATGATCTGATCGTTGCGAACCGGACCCGGAGCCATGCCGACGAACTCGCACTGCGGGTGGGCGGGCGCGTGGTCGACATGGACGATCTCGCCGGACTCTGCGCCGAGATCGACCTGCTCGTCACGTCGACCGGGTCCAATGAACTGCTCATCGGACGATCCGACCTGGAGCGCGCGATGGCCGATCGCAACGGACGTCCCCTGTTGATCATCGACATCGCGATGCCACGTGATGTCGACCCGGCTGCCGGCGACCTCGCCGGGGTGACCCTGTTGGATATGGACGATGTCGGCCGTTTCGTCGACGTGGGCGTCGCTCGGCGTCGTGGCGAGGTCGACGCGGTCGAGCACATCGTGGCCGACGAGGTCGACCGGTACCGTTCGCGTCGCACCGCGCGGTCGGCTGCGCCCATCGTCACCGAGCTGCGTCGCCGGGCCGAATCGGTCCGTGTCGCCGAACTCGAACATGCGAACGGTCGGCTCGGGGATCTCACCGAGGTCGAACGCGACGCGGTCGAAGCGCTCACCCGCCGGATCGTCGCGAAGTTTCTGCACCTGCCGAGTGTCCGCCTGGGTGAGCTTGCCGGAACGGTCCGGGGTGACCGGATCGCCGAAGCGCTCGTGGACCTGTTCGACCTCGACGACGGCGATGGCGGTGACGGCGACAGCGACGACGCGGGCGACCGGTCGTCGGCCGACTGACGCCGGCCGCTCGAACCGGTGACGACCTCGACACTGCGGATCGCGACGCGGAGCTCTGCGCTCGCGCGCTGGCAGGCCGATCATGTCGCCGGGCTGTTGAAGGCGAACGACCCGGCAGTGCGTGTCGAGTTCGTGTCGGTCACCACCGATGCGGATCGGCGCCTCGACGTGCCGATCGCCGAAATCGGCGGCAAAGGCGTGTTCGCCAAAGAGGTCCAACTCGCAGTACTGGAGGGACGGGCCGACTGCGCGGTGCATTCGGCCAAGGACCTCACCGCAGTCACCCTGGAGGGGTTGACCCTCGCTGCGGTTCCCGGACGCGGTGATCCCCGCGACGCGTTGGCGGGCCGACCACTCGATCAACTGCCTCCGGGAGCGGTCGTGGGCACCGGCTCGGCGCGTCGGCGTGTCCAGCTCGCTGCGATGCGCGACGACCTCGACATCGTCGGCATCCGGGGCAACATCGCGACCCGTCTGAGTCTGCTCGACGAACTCGACGCGATCGTCGTCGCCCATGCCGCGTTGGAACGCCTCGGACTCCAGGACCGCGCGGCGCAGATCTTCGAGATCGACGCGATGATCCCGCAGGTCGCGCAAGGCGCGCTCGCGGTCGAATGTCGCGCCGACGACACCGTGACCCGCGACCTCCTGGGAGCGATCGAACACGCGGGTGACCGCCTCCGGGTCGATGTCGAGCGGGCATTCCTGGCTCGCCTGGGCGGCGACTGTGACCTGCCCGCCGGTGCACACGCCGCGTACGTCGCGCCGGATCGGTTGCGGATCACCGGGGTGCTCGCCGCTGATGCCGCCTCGGTGCCGGTGCGACGGACACGAGAGGTCTCAGCGGCCCGTGCCGAGGCGATCGAAGCGGCGGCACGGCTCGCGGACGAGTTACGGGATGCCACCGGACCAGCGAGCTGAGCCGTCGCCCAGTGCATCGTTGCGGGGGCGTTCCGTGGTCGTGACCCGGGCCGAACCCGGGCGACTCGACGAGCTGCTCGTCGCGTGCGGCGCCCGTGTCGTGGCGGCGCCGGCGATCACGTTCGCGGATGCCCGAGACGGTGGCGCGGCACTTCGAGACGCCGCCGCCCGGATCGAGGCGGGGGACCTCGACTGGGTGGTCGTCACGTCGGCAACCGGCGTAGGTCGTCTCCGGGCGGCGCTCGGTGACGCCGACCCCGGACCCGGTGTCGCTGTCGCCGCGATCGGACCGGCGACCGCCCGAGCGCTCACGGCGACCGGATTCACCGTGGACCTGGTCGCCGATCGAGCGGTCGGTGAAGGTCTGGTCGAGGTCTTTCCCCGGGGCCCGGGCCGGGTCGTCCGGATCCGTCCCGAGGAGGCACGTGACGTCGTTGCCGACGGACTGCGTGCGAAGAGCTGGATCGTCGACGAGGTCGTCGCATACCGGACCGTCCCGGCCGTCATCGACGCCGACACGGCCCGGTGTGTGCGCGCCGCGGATGCGATCACCTTCACGTCGCCGTCGACCGTCGACAGTGTGGTCGCCTCGGTGGGCGCGTCCGGTCTGCCCGATGTGGTGGCATCGATCGGTCCGGTGACGACCCGGGCGCTCGCGGGCCATGCCATTGCGGTCACCTGCGAAGCCGATCCGCACACCGTCGACGGCTTGTGCACCGCCCTGGCGCGCGTCTTCGACGGCGCTTGACGAGCGCCCACACCGGTACCCTTGGAACGTGTCGTATCCCCGCCATCGCCCCCGCCGGTTGCGTCGCAGCCCCGTGCTGCGGCGGCTCGTCGCCGAGACCCACCTGGGTGTCGACGACCTGATCGCCCCGCTGTTCGTCCGCGAAGGCATCGAGGAACCCCACCCGGTGGTGTCGATGCCGGGCGTGGTCCAACACACGCGGGCGTCGCTGCGCGCCGAGGTGGCCCGGCTCACATCGCTCGGGATCGGCGCGGTCATGCTCTTCGGGGTTCCCGAACACAAGGACGCGCGGGGTAGTGGCGCGGACGATCCCGACGGGATCGTGCAGGTGGCGTTGCGTGAGCTGCGTGACGACGTGGGCGACTCGATGATCCTGATGGCCGACCTCTGCCTGGACGAGTACACCGACCACGGCCACTGCGGCCTATTGGACGCATCCGGTGGCGTCGACAACGACGCGACGCTGCAGCGTTACGCGGCGATCGCCCGCGCGCAGGCCGCCGCGGGAGCGGACGTCGTCGCCCCGTCGGGGATGATGGACGGCCAGGTCGCCGCGATCCGCGACGCACTCGACGATGCGGCGCGCACCGACGTGGTCATCCTCGCCTATGCCGCGAAGTACGCCTCCGCGCACTACGGGCCCTTCCGTGACGCGGTCGACGTGGAGATCGCCGGCGGTGGTGATCGCCGCGCGTACCAGCAGGACCCCCGCAATGCCCGTGAGGCCCTGGTGGAGATCCGGGCCGACATCGACGAGGGTGCCGACATCGTGATGGTCAAACCGGCCCTCGCGTACCTCGACATCATCCACGCGGCGCGTGCCGCGTTCGACGTGCCGATCGCCGCGTACCAGGTGTCCGGTGAATATGCGATGGTGCGCGCCGCGGCCGAACGTGGCTTCATCGACGGCGACGCGGTGATGGCCGAACAGCTCGGTTCGATCAAACGGGCCGGTGCGGATCTGATCCTCACCTACGCCGCGGCCGACATGGCGGAGGCCCTCGCATGACCGACCCCACCAACGAGGCACTGTTCGCGCGTGCGGCGGGTGTCATTCCCGGCGGTGTCAACTCACCGGTCCGGGCATTCGGATCGGTGGGTGGCACGCCGTTCTTCGTGGCCCGTGCCGAGGGCCCGTACCTGGTCGACGTCGAGGGGCGTCGGTATATCGACCTGATCCAGTCCTACGGCGCGATCATTGCCGGGCACGCGCACCCTGTCGTGGTCGACGCGGTGACCGAAGCCGCTCACGGTGGAACGTCCTACGGCGCGCCGACCGAGCGCGAGGTGCTGATCGCCGAAGCGATCGTCGATCGGGTCCCCGGCGTCGAGCAGGTCCGACTCGTTTCCAGTGGCACCGAGGCGACGATGAGCGCGATCCGTCTCGCTCGTGGGGTGACCGGTCGGGACCGGCTCGTCAAGTTCGCCGGCAACTACCACGGGCACTCCGATGCGTTGCTCGCCCAGTCCGGGTCGTCGGTCGCGCAGCTCGCCGACGATGCGTCGACGGGTGCTGCGGCCGCCGTGCCCGGTTCGGCCGGGGTCCCTGCGGGGACGGTCGCCACGACGACCGTCGTCCCCTACAACGTCGTGCCGCGCCTCGACGACACGGTTGCCGCGGTGATCGTCGAGCCGGTCGCCGCGAACATGGGCCTCGTGCCACCCGAACCGGGCTTTCTCGCAGGCCTGGCGGCCGAATGCGCCCGGGTCGGTGCGTTGTTGATCTTCGACGAGGTCATCACCGGATTCCGGGCTGCGCGCGGCGGGGCCGCCGAATGGAGCGGGGTGACCCCGGATCTGGTGACGATGGGCAAGGTCATCGGCGGCGGGTTGCCGATCGGTGCGTTCGCGGGCCGGGCCGAGGTCATGGCACACCTCGCGCCGCTGGGGGCGGTGTACCAGGCAGGCACGCTCTCGGGGAATCCGCTGGCGACGGCCGCCGGGTTGGCGACGCTGTCGTTGTTGGACGCCGCCGCGTACGCGCGCCTCGGTGCGGGGGCACAGCGCCTGGCGGCGGGTTTACAGGACGCGTTCGACGCGGCGGGTGTGGCGATGTGCGCGCGGACGGTGGCGAACCTGGTCGGCATCTTCGCCGGACCGGTACCCCCACGGAACTTCGACGAAGCGAAGACGACCGACGAGGCGCGCTACGCGCGCTTGTTCCACGCGATGCTGGATGGCGGAGTGGCGCTCGCGCCCGGGGCGTACGAAGTCGCATTCTGTGGCCTGGCGCACAGCGACGAGATCATCGACGAGATCGTCGACGTGGCACGCTCGGCTGCAGCTGCCATCGATTGAGGCCCGTCGGGCCGGAGGTCGAGAATCCGAACGGCCGGGCATCGCGGCGAGCGACGGGGAATAATTCGGGGACGGACAACCGTTGAGGTGGTTGTTGACACATCAACCAATCAAGGAGCCGTCATGACCGCGATCACCGCAGACACCCTCACGCTCGCGAGGCTCACCCCCGCCCCGCCGGACGCGGTCGAACGTCCCGTCGCCCGCGTCACGACCGGACCGACCGGCTTGGAAGGGCTCGGCTTTCCGGTGCGGCGAACGTTGGCAGGGCTGCCCTACGCCCTCACCGACCCGTTCATCATGATGGACCACATGGGTGAGGTCGAATACGAGGTCGGTGAAGCCAAAGGCACCGACTGGCATCCCCACCGCGGGTTCGAGACGGTCACCTACCTGATCGACGGACAGTTCCTGCACCAGGACTCCCACGGTGGTGGTGGCGTGATCGCACCCGGCGACACCCAGTGGATGACCGCTGCGTCAGGCATCCTCCACATCGAAACCCCGCCCGCGTCGCTCGTGGAGACCGGCGGGTTGTTCAACGGGTTCCAGATCTGGGTCAACCTCCCAGCCAAGGACAAGATGCTGCCCCCCGCCTACCAACCGGTGACGGGCGCCGACCTGTTGTTGTTGACCGACGGTGACGCCGGTTCGATCATCCGGGTGATCGCCGGGAACGTCGACGGCCACGTCGGACCGGGTTCGACGCACACGCCGATCAGCCTGGTCCACGCATCGATTCCTGCCGGTCAACGGGTGTCGATCCCTTGGCAACCCAGTTACAACGCGCTCGCGTACGTGTTCGCCGGAAGTGGCCGTGCCGGGGTCGAAGAAGCCCCCGTTGCCGCAGGGAACCTCGTCGCGTTCGGCGCGGGGGACCGGGTCACCCTCACCGCGGACCCCCACCAGGACAGTCGCACCGAACACCTGGAGGTGCTGGTGTTGGGTGGTGAACCGATCAACGAGCCGATGGAACATTACGGACCGTTCGTGATGAACACGCGGGCCGAACTCGCCGAAGCGGTCGACGCATACCAGCGTGGTGAACTCGGCGCCGTACCACCCGACGCGCTGATGCCGCACGTGTCCACCGCGCGTCGCTGATCGATCCAACCACCGCGGGTTTCCGCGGGTCAGCACGGCCGACGAGGTCCGCGCAGCCTGTGAAGCGACGGCAGCGCCGTCAGGATGGTGCGGGAGCCGCTCGCCGGTAGGTGCCGTGACCGGCGGCCTTGGCCTCGTACATCGCCCGGTCCGCGCGGGTGATCGTCGCCGCATCGAACGCATCGACGTTGACGATCCCGATGCTCGCACCCACTTCGACGATGCCTCCGTCGAGCTCGAAGGGCGACCCGAACGCGTCGAGGATGCGGTTCGCGAGCTGCTCGGTCGCTGCGGGGTCGAGATCGGGGCAAAGGATCACGAACTCGTCGCCGCCGATGCGGGCGACCACGTCCTCGGCGCGCACACACCTGGTCAACCGTTGCGCAACCAGGCTGAGCAGCTCGTCGCCGACGGCATGACCGAACCGGTCGTTCACCGGCTTGAAACGATCGAGGTCGCAGTACAGGACGGCGCCGCCGCCACCCCGAACGACCGCCTCGTCGAGCATCTTGCGATTCGCCAGGCCCGTGAGCGGGTCGTGTGATGCTGCGTGGGCGAGGAGCCGTCTCTGGGTCGTGAACTGACCGATCAGATCCACGTACGACGTCGCCGTGGTCATCCCGAACTCGTGGATCCGTGGGGAGCTCCGACCCTCACCCGTCCAGATCGTGACCAGTGACGTGCCGCCGATCGTCGCGCCGGGGACCGGCTCGATCCAGTAGCCACCGAGGCCGTTGTCGCGTGCGACCTCGCGGACCGCGTCGGGCAAAGCGTCGAGTCCGTCACAGAGGACCCCTCGGCCCGATGCCACCACGCCGGCCCACGGCTCCCGGTCGGCATCACCGGACAACAGCGGCGGAAGTCCGGTGTCGACATGGTGCCAACCGTCGTTGTCCGCCCAGGCGATCGCAACGTGGGACCCGAGGTCGTACCACGCGATCGAATCGAGCACCGGTGCCATCACCTGCGCCATCGGTGCACCACCGAGCAGGCCGAGCAACACCAGCCGTTCGGTCTGGGGTGCCGTCGAGAACCGACACAGCGCCACGAAATACCGATTGCCGTCCCCGTGGGCGAATCCGGCGCTGACGTCGACGGGCACCCACGAGCCGTTGTCGTGACGTAACCGGTAGGAGCCGTAACTCATCCCGGCGGGATGGCGGTCGACCTGGTCGACCATGTAGATCGCACGTTCCGCATCTTCCGGGTGCAGGTAGTCGGCGAAGTTCGTGCCCACCGCGCTCGAAGGCGCGAAGCCCAACAGGCGTTCGCACGCGGGGCTCACGTACACGATGAGTCCGTCGTCACCGAACGCGACGACGACCTCGTTGGC
>JAFDWI010000226.1 GCA_018268545.1 Actinomycetota bacterium | reverse complement strand
GTTGTCGGGTTCCTCGCTCACCACCTTGGGGTTCGCGGCGGCGACCGGGGAGTGGGCGCACGCGTTCGCGATCGCCGAAGCGACGATCGGACTGGGACTCGTCGCGTTGCTGATCGGCTACCTGTCGACGCTGTACGCGTCGTTCCAACGGCGTGAGCTTGCCGTGTCGATGCTCGAAACCCGAGCGGGCTCGCCACCGAGCGCGGTCGTCATGATCGTCCGCCATCACCTCATCGGGCGGAACGAAGCGTTGAACGAGCTGTTCCTGGTGTGGGAACAGTGGTTCGCCGACATCGAGGAAACCCATACGTCCCAACCCGGCCTTGCCTGGTTCCGGTCACCGCTTCCCGGTCGGTCCTGGATCACCGCCGCCGGCGCGGTCCTCGACACGGCATCTGTGATGCTGTCTGTCGTCGACGTCCCGCCCGCTGCCGAGGCGCAGTTGTGCATTCGCGCCGGCTACCTGTCGCTTCGCCGTATCGCGACCACGTTCGGGATCGACTTCGACCCGGACCCGGACCCTGCGGACCCGATCAGTGTCGACCGCGGCGAATTCGACGCGGCATGTGAACGGATGGAAGAGGTCGGAATCGGACTGCGCCCCGATCGGGATGCGGCCTGGCGTGATTTCGTCGGCTGGCGGGTCAACTACGACACGACACTCATCGCACTGGCCGATCGTCTCATGGCCCCGAGCGCGCCCTGGTCCGCCGACCGGAGGCCGACGGCACCTCGGACCTGACGCCACCGTTGGTCGCCGGAGCACCGGCCCTGGGCTACGTCTGCCACGGTCGGTCGCCGGGTGCCGGACGAATCCGCTTGCACGGTTGCGATATGTCACCGCTACGCTCTGCGCAGTGCGGCTCTCTCCCCGTGATGACACGTTCTTCGAGTTGCTCGCCAAGGCCGCGGCGAACCTCGACACCGCGGCCGGCCTGCTGTCGTCGTTCGTGTACGAGATCGATCGCCGCGAGGAGCTGGCAGCCGCGATCAACGACTGCGAACACATCGGCGACACGATCACCGACGACATCTCTCGACGGCTGAACACCAGCTTCATGACCCCGTTCGATCACGAGGACATTTTCGCGCTCGCCGTGGGGCTCGACGATGTCGCCGACCTCGTCGACGCGGGATCGGATCACGTGGTCCTCTATGAACTCGGCGAACTCCCCAAGGGGATCCGAAGGCAGGTCGACATCATCGTCGAGCTCGCCGCGATCACGAACGAAGCGATGCCGCGGCTTCGGAAGGTCGCGGAGCTGTCCGACTACTGGGAGACGGTGAAGGCACGCGAATCCGACGCCGACCACGTGCATCGGCGGATGCTCGCAAAGCTGTTCTCCGGCAAGTATTCCGCGCTCGAGGTCCTGAAACTCAAAGAGGTGGTCGACGACCTGGAAGACGCGATCAATGCGTTCGAGCGGGTCGCCAAGACCGTCGAAGCGATCGCCATCAAGGAATCGTGACGGTGCGCGTGACCGACGCACCGACCGGGTCTCGCACCCGACCATCGGACCGGTGACCGGCTGACCATGGAAACCGTTGCATTGGTCGCGATCATCGTCATCGCGCTCGGGTTCGACTACACGAACGGGTTCCACGATGCCGCGAACGCGATCGCGACCGCCGTGGGCACCCGAGCGTTGCAACCGCGGACAGCCCTTGCGATGGCCGCACTGTTGAACCTCGCCGGGGCGTTCATCGCCGAGGGAGTCGCCGAGACGATCGGCAAGGGCATCGTGAGCGCGCCCACGGGCGGGGCAGGACTTCTCCTCGTCTTCGCGGCGCTCGCCGGCGCGATCGCGTGGAACCTGATCACCTGGTGGTTCGGGCTCCCGTCATCGTCGACGCACGCCCTCGTCGGCGGTCTGGTGGGGGCCGGCCTGGCTGCGTCGGTCACCGTGAAGTGGCGCCACGTGATCGACAAGGTGGTGCTCCCGATGGTGTACTCACCGTTGATCGGGCTCGGGCTCGGCTATCTCGTGATGTTGGTGATCCTCTGGGCGTTTCGGAACCGCAACGCCCACCGGGTCAACCGGGGCTTCCGACGTTTGCAGGTGGCATCGGCGGCGTCGCTCGCGCTCGGGCACGGCTTGCAGGACGCGCAGAAGACGATGGGCGTGATCGTGCTCGCGTTGATCGTGACGCATCACCACCACGGCTACGGCGTGCCGCTCTGGGTGAAGCTCGGCGCAGCCGGCGCGATCTCGATGGGAACGTGGGCAGGGGGTTGGAGGATCATGCGGACACTCGGGCGTCGGGTGATCCAACTCGACCCGGCCCGTGGTTTCGCTGCGGAGGCGACCGCATCGAGTGTGTTGTACACGACCGCTCTGTGGTTGCATGCGCCGGTGTCGACCACCCACGTACTCACGTCGTCGATCATGGGCGTGGGTGCGACCAAACGTCGTTCGGCCGTTCGCTGGGGGGTCGCGGGCAACATCGTCGTCGCATGGGTGCTCACCTTCCCGGCGGCCGCAACCATTGCGGCCGTGGTCTACGGAATCGGCCACCTGTTCATGTGATTTCGGGGCGAGCCTGTCCGCCGCCGGACGCACGATGTCCTCGGCCGATCGGAGTCGTGGGCATCAGCGAACCGTGGCGCCCGCGTCGACCGGTAGCACGACCCCGGTGACGTACCGAGCGGCGTCGGACAGCAGCCAGAGGACGGCTTCGGTGATGTCGCCGGGGTCGACCGATCCGACGGGGAGCAGGTTGCCGAACGCGGCGGTGGCTTCGGGGTTGGCGGCGATCACCTCGCGCAGCGTCTCGTCGCGACCCATCGGGGTCTTGACCGCGGTCGGGGCGACCACGTTGACCCGGATGTGGTGCGCGGCGAGTTCGTGTGCGAGCGACCGTGCCATGGCGATGACCCCGGCCTTGGTCGCCGAATAGTGGGCGAGCAGCGGCAGTGGTTTGATCCCGGCCCCCGACGCGGTGATGACGATCGACGCGCCGCGTGCGGTGCCGTGTTCGGAGGAATGCGCGGTGTCGTGCGCGGGGCTGTGCTCGGGGCTGTGCTCGGGGTCGAGAGCAGTCTCGTGCCCGGTGTTGTGGTCGGGGTTGTGTCCGGGGTCGTGAGCAGTGTCGTGTTGGGGGCAATGCGAGGCGTCGTGCCCGGTGGCCCGATCGAGCAACGCCGGCACGCACGCCCGTAACGTGTGGAACACGCCGGTCAGGTTGATGTCGATCACCGAACGCCACTGGTCGTCGGTGAGCTCCCAGAGGCGACCATAGGAGCAGATCCCGGCATTGGCGATCACGCCGTCGAGGTCGCCGAATTCACCGATCCCTTCCTCGAGCACCGCTCCGAGGGCGTCGGCGTCGCGTACGTCGGCCACTCGGGCGACGATGCGACCGCCCGCGGCCTCGACCTCGGCCATCGTCACGGAAAGGTCCTCGGGCGTTGCAGGCGCATAGCCGACCGTCCCCACGTCGGCGCACACGTCCACGCCGATGATCGACGCACCCTCGGAGGCGAGCGCGATCGCGTGCGAGCGCCCCTGCCCCCGAGCGACACCGGTGACGAAGTAGGTGCGGTTGTCGAATCGAGGGTACCGGTGCAGTGGGTTCATGGCCGTGAGCATCCCACGCGGGACGACCCCACCGGACCTCTCACGCCGGGTGAACCACGCCGGACGACCCGGGCCTCGCGATCCGGG